>DSDZ01000403.1 GCA_011048475.1 Bacteroides sp.
GTTCTCCGCCATCAGGCTCACGATCTCCTGCCACTGGTTGCGCTCCTGCAGCATGGCGGAACGGGATTTTTCCAGGTCGGACTGGGACAGCACACCCTGTTCATAGAGGGTGGCATCCCGGTTAAACTGTCTCAGCGCCAGATTATAGGCTTCCTCCTGGATCCGGGCCCTCTCGGTTAGGCTCCTGGTGTAGGCCTGTTTCTTGTCCAACTCGGACCGGAGCAATTCGATCTTCCGCTGGTGGTAATCAATGCGTTTGAACTCAAGGTAATCCCGGTACGCCTTGAGAAAGATGGAGTAGTCCGACTGGATGGTCCCCAGCCTGGCATTTTTTAGCTCCGGCACCTCCCCGGTCACCTGCTCCACGGGAACACTGTCCAGGAACGCCAGTCCCTCTTTCAGCTGCATCACATCTTCGAATGCAGCCGGGTTTTCTATCATGGCCAGCACCGTCCCCGCGGATACCAGGTCGTTGTCGCTTATGAACAATTTTGTGATCTTCCCGCTGCTGCGGGCTTCAAGATCTGCAGGAGGATTGACAGAGGTAACCACGATGCTGGCCCGTTTGATGTCCGGATACCGGAAGACCCAGCTTCCAAAAATGAGCAGGGCAAGCAGGAACAGGAAAAGAATGATCCCGTTGCGTGTCAGCCAGCCGGGGACCTTGCCGAGCATGTCCTCGATTTCCTGTGGCTGAAGCTCCACTTTTCCGGATGACCTTTCTGATGGCATGGCTTTGTGTATTAATTGGGGCTAAGATAACCCTTACATCTCAAAAAGTAAATGATCCCCGCGGGAGATTGTTCACAATCGGGCCGATAGACCCTTGTTCCCTGCATGAAGGAAAGCGATTAATAAGATGGAATACCGTTCAGGGGCCCGGCCGGAACCGCATGTTTTCCACGAACAGGTCCTGGAAGGAAGGATCCGATTCCAGGTTCACATGGGAGGTCCGCTCCAGGATGGCATCCGTCAGGGAAAGGTCCGAGAAAAGGAACATTTTTGCACCCATCAGCGCCGTGTTCCCAAGTTTGCGAAACGCAACCGGGGTAAAACCGAGCATGCCTGTAGCCGTCACGGAATCCATGTTGAGATAGCTCCCGAAAGCGCCTGCGATATGAACGGTGGCAATGTCGCCGGGTCCGATGGAGAGTTTCTTCATCAGGATCTCCACCCCGGTGGCAATGGCTGCCTTTGCCAGCTGGAATTCCTGAATGTCTTTCTGTGTCAGGACCACCGGCCCGGCCAGGGTCACCTGCTCCCCTGCTCCAACCAGCTGGCCGTATTCATCCAGCAACCCCCGCCCGAGCAGGACCGCCACCGCATCGATCAGTCCGCTTCCGCAGATGCCCCGCGGGGATCCGTTCCCGATCACTTTGATGTTCCAACCTGCCGGACCGGATTCCAAGGACGAGATGGCACCCGTGGTGGCCAGCATGCCCATGGAGATCCTGGCACCTTCGAAAGCGGGACCGGCGGCAGTGGATGCGCACAAAAGCCGACTGCGGTTCCCCAGGACAATCTCTCCGTTGGTCCCCAGGTCAATGAGCAGGCTGTATTCCTCCCCCTCGCAAATCCCTGTGGCCTGAATACCGGCCAGGATGTCGCTCCCCACGAAACTGCCGATGGAAGGATAAAAAACCACCTCCCGGGACAAAAGGTCCCATCCCAGTTCAACGGGCAGAAAGCGCGCCGCTCCCAGAAGGGGCGATTCAAAGGGATAGAATGAAAGCGGCTTCAGATCAAACCCGCAGAAGAAGTGTTGCATGACCGTGTTCCCCACGAGTATGATCCTTTCAGGGTCCTCTTTTCTACCCGCCGTCATCCGGCCGATCATTTCGCCGATCTTTTTCCGGATTATCCCCGTCATTTCCGGCGCGTTGCCGGAAAGGGCCGCCTCCAGCCTGGAAATCAAATCACTGCCGAACTTCTGCTGCGGATTGAGGCCTTTTTCCATGGCCAGGATCCGCCCCTGTTGCAAATCCAGCAGCTGGGCCACCAGGGTGGTCGTGCCCAGGTCCACCGCCACACCCAGTCCCTTCCGCGGCACAAATTCAAACGGTGTTTCATCCGCCTGGATGAGGGTTTCGTACTGATCCACCCCGATGACCATGTCGGTGTGACACAAACTCAAACAGGCCAGGCGCCATTCTCCGCCCAGTCCCAGTTCCGCCAGCCGCTTCCTGTGAAAGTCATCCGTGTTGATCGCTCCCCTGAGCAGCCTGACCCTGCATTTGCCGCAGGTCCCCTTCCCGCCGCAGGGAAACTCAACCCCGTATTCGTGGAGGGCATCTTTCAGCGGGGAACCCTTTCTGACCCGGATGGTCTTTCCCAGCGGTTCCAGCCCGATGGTCACCATTTCCAATCCCTAAGCTGCGAATTGTTTCAGGTATTCCACGGCTCCGCGCGGATTCGGGGAATAGAAATCCGCTCCTATTTTTTTGCAGAAATCCTCATTAAGCGGGGCTCCTCCCACCAGGACGGTGGTGTCGGAATGGGCAGCCTTGATCTCCCTGACGATCTCCTCCATGTTGGCCATGGTGGTGGTAAGCAGGGCCGAAAGTCCGACCACCGCACCGGGATTTTCCGCGATGGTCCTGTTAAAGGTGTCTTCGTTCACGTCCACGCCCAGATCGATGATGGACCATCCGCCGCCTTCGACCATCATGGCCACCAGGTTCTTGCCGATGTCATGCAGGTCTCCCTTCACCGTGCCGATGATGAACGTGCCTTTGGTCTTCACATCACCGGACTGGAAATATGGTTTCAGATGAATCATCGCGGCTTTCATCGCTTTCGCAGCCATCAGCATCTGGGGAACGAAGATCTTGTTTTCGGAGAATTTCTGTCCCACCCGGTCCATTGCCGGAACGAGTGCTTCCGTGAGCAGATCGGTGGGTTTCAGCCCTTCCTCGATGGCCTGTTTGGCCAGTTCGTCAGCTCCCGGCTGACCCTTCAGCTGTGGAGGATAGGGAGAACCCTGGTCCACTTTACCCAGTTCAACCGCCTCACCGAGTTTTACCAGAATAGAATCCATATGCATTGGTTTGATTTCAGATTGTATTGATTTTCATCACCGTGTAAAAA
>DSDZ01000193.1 GCA_011048475.1 Bacteroides sp.
TCTATGCGCAATGACACATCGAATGCTAAAACATAGAATCGATTACAATAAGAACCAAATAAAAAACAATTACTGAATTATGAGTAAGATCATCGGAATAGACCTAGGAACCACTAACTCATGCGTGGCCGTCATGGAAGGGAACGAACCTGTTGTGATCCCGAACAGCGAGGGCAAGAGGACCACCCCGTCCATGGTTGCTTTTGTGGAGAACGGAGAAAGAAAAGTGGGGGACCCGGCCAAGCGCCAGGCCATCACCAATTCTCAAAAGACCATCTTCTCCATCAAGCGCTTTATGGGCGAAACCTACGACCGGATGTCCAAGGAAATTGCCAGGGTGCCCTACAAGGTGGTCAAAGGGGAAAACAACACACCGCGCATACAGGTGGATGACCGCCAGTATTCGCCGCAGGAGATCTCGGCCATGGTCCTGCAGAAAATGAAAAAAACTGCCGAGGATTACCTGGGACATGAAGTGAAGGAGGCTGTGATCACCGTTCCAGCCTACTTCAGTGACTCCCAGCGACAGGCTACCAAAGAGGCGGGCGAGATCGCCGGCCTGAAAGTGAAGCGGATCATCAATGAGCCCACGGCCGCATCCCTTGCCTACGGTCTGGATAAAAAAACATCAGACCTGAAGATCGCCGTGTTTGACCTGGGTGGAGGAACATTTGACATCTCCATCCTGGAACTGGGTGACGGCGTTTTCGAGGTGAAATCCACCAATGGCGACACCCACCTGGGGGGAGACGACTTCGACCAGGTGATCATGGACTGGCTGGCCGAGGAATTCAAGAAGGATGAGGGCGTGGACCTGAGGAAGGATCCCATGGCGTTGCAGCGGCTGAAAGAGGCTGCCGAGAAAGCCAAGATAGAACTTTCCAGTGCCACACAGACAGAGATCAACCTTCCCTACATCATGCCGGTGGACGGAGTCCCGAAACACCTGGTCAAAACCCTTACCAGGGCCAAGTTTGAGAGCCTGGCCGATCAGTTGATCCAGGCCACGGTGGAACCCTGCAAGAAGGCATTGAAAGACTCGGGACTGAGCGCAAAGGACATCAACGAGGTGATCCTGGTGGGAGGCTCCACCCGGATCCCCGCCATCCAGAAAGTGGTGGAGGACTTCTTCGGTAAAAAACCCTCCAAGGGGGTCAACCCGGACGAAGTGGTGGCCGTCGGTGCAGCTATCCAGGGAGGCGTGCTCACCGGTGAAGTAAAGGATGTTCTCCTGCTGGACGTCACACCGCTCTCACTGGGCATTGAAACCATGGGAAGCGTGTTCACCAGGCTGATCGAGGCCAACACCACCATCCCCACAAAGAAGACCCAGACATTCACCACTGCGGCCGACAACCAGCCCAGTGTGGAGATCCATGTGCTTCAGGGTGAAAGGGCCATGGCCAAGGACAATAAGACCATCGGACGCTTCCATCTGGACGGCATCCCGCCATCACCCCGCGGCATCCCCCAGATCGAGGTCACATTTGACATCGATGCCAACGGGATCCTGAATGTGTCAGCGAGGGACAAGGGGACCGGCAAGGAACAGAGCATCCGGATCGAAGCTTCTTCGGGTCTGACCGACGCCGAAATCGAAAGGATGAAAAAGGAAGCCAAGGAGAACGAAGAGTCGGACAAAAAGGCAAAGGAACGCATTGACAAGCTGAACACTGCCGACAGCCTGATCTTCCAGACGGAAAAACAGATGAAAGATTACGGCGACAAGATCCCTGCCCAGAAGAAAACCGCCATCGAAGAGGCCCTCAACAAGCTGAAGGAGGCCCATAAGTCAGAGGACCTGGGTGCCATTGATGAAGCCACCACCGCTTTGAACAATGCATGGCAGGCGGCTTCACAGGACATCTACAATGCCAGCCAGCAGGCAGGAGGCCAGGCGGGTCCGGCCGGTGAACCGGGCGGTGAGCCGGGCGGTGAGCAGGCTACCTCCGGTAAAGGAGGGAATGATGATGAAGTGACGGATGTGGATTTCGAGGAAGTAAAATAGAGATAACACCACCAGAATTGGTTTAACATTTAGGAGGCTGTCCGGCGGACAGCCTCTTTTTTTATACCAAAAAATGAATATTTTTTATCTGGTTATTAACGGATTTGATGTTAATTCGGATAATAAATATCTGCCAGGGAACATTTTTTATCCGAATATTAACTAATATAGTATAGTATTCGGATAATTTTTATCTCTGCGACCTTGTTTCGACTGAAAGTCGCTCTATGTGTTTCTGATTTTGTGTGACTGGGAATATGGTCCGTAAATAGACCGATCCAACAGCTGGCCACTGGCGAGTGTGGCCGGAGCTTTTTTTTCTTGGGTAAAAACACCAAATTTGCAGGGTAAGATCATACCGTATGGTTAGGAGGGAGATGGATTGTAAACAGATTACCTTAAGGATGCGTGTATCCACAGAATCCCAGAGATCCGAAAAGAAATGGAAACCTGTGGGACCACACAGATCCAGGAAGCGCAGGGGGATCACCTGGTCGCTTTTATCCCTGTGGGTTTTGGTGTGGCTGATCGCAAGCACCGCCCTGGTACAAGGACAGAACCGGGTGGATGAGCGGGGACGGAAGACCGGGCAGTGGAAGGAAGAATATCCCAATGGAAGCACGCGGTACGAGGCCGATTTCCATGAAGGGGAGCCGGTGGGGATGATGACCCGTTATTACGAAAGCGGGATCAAGTCTGCCGAGATGTACTTCGATACGGCGCGGGGACGCTGTTTCACCAGGATGTTCCATGAAAACGGAAAGCTGGCGGCCGAGGGCTGGTTCGTGAACAGGGAAAAGGATTCGGTGTGGACCTACTACTCGGAATACGATGGCTCGGTCCGCATCCGGGAACCCTACGAGGACGGAGGCCTGAACGGTACGGTCAAAAATTATTACCCCGATGGTGGCATATCGGAGGAGATCCACTGGGAGGGGGACAAAAAGGAGGGCGACTGGAAACAGTATTATGAAGACGGATCACTGAGGCTCAGCGGATCCTATGAAGATGATCTGCTCAACGGCGGGTACGCGGTGTTTTATCCTGACAGCACACTGAAAATTAAGGGAATATATAA
>DSDZ01000099.1 GCA_011048475.1 Bacteroides sp.
CCCATATTCCGTGAAATCCTTGTGACTGCAAAATGGGAGTTGCGCCAGTCCCCCCGTTGATCTTTCATGTACATGGCTCCGATGTTCCATTGCCCCGCCTGTCCGGTAACCTTGCTTCCAAAAAGGACCGGGATGGGACTTCCCGCGGAATCGAGCCCGATGCGCCTCGTGAAAAACGGGATCATCCTGGTATTCCACGGATTCTCCCGGTCGCCGTTGATCCCGAAATTGAAGTAATTGGCCCCGTCCAGGAAGAAATCGCGTTTTTCCGGATAGAACAGACTGAACCGGGTCAGGTTGATCTCCCGGTCGTCCACCTCGGTCTGGGCAAAGTCCGTATTGATGGTAATGGCCGCCTTCAGACCCGGCGTGATGTTATAATAGGTTTCCAGTCCGGCATTGAGCACTCCCCGGCTTCCTTCCGGTCCGCCGCTATAATCCAAGCCTGTAAGGCCATAGGGGACAACATCCAGGCCCAGTCCCTGGCTGATCCCTTCCAGCCCGGTGAGCAATCCTGCATCGGAGACCTGGAATTTGTGGGTGTTCAGATTGGCCACCGGCCAGTAGCCTGTCTCCTGGTTTCGCACATGGTACCGGATCAGCTTCAGGCCCCAGTGTTCAAGCCCCTTTTCAAATCCCATCGTCTTGAACGGAATGGCCATTTCGACATCCCAGCCTTCCCAGTGTATGCTTGCTTTACCGGTCCAGAGACCATCCCACGCTTTGTTGAAGGCCGCCCCGTTCTCACTGATAATGGCATCTCCGATGGATCCCCGGGGTCCCACCTGGAACCAGTAGCCATTCCTCCGGTCCAGGTAGGTGTCCAGGATGACCTGGACGCGGTCATCGTTCGCAAGGTCCACATCGCGGGCCATCTCCTTGGCTGTGATGGTGGAAGGGTCACAGAAACAACGGAAGCCCACATAGAGGTGGTCATTGTCATAACCAAGATAAACTTCCGTGGCCAGTGAAAACGGCTCACCGGTATCCGGTTCCCTCTGCAGAAATTTGGTCACCGGCCGGGCGTTTCTCCACACATCCTCATTGACACTCCCGTCGATGACCGGGGGATGATCGAACCGGATGGCTTCCACCTGCATGTTCAGCGTGTCTTCACTGAGCAGCTCTTGTCCCTGAAGTGTCTGTATCAAACCCAGTATTGCACAGCAGAACAGAATGGCCCTATACCGCGATGATTGCATGAAGAACCGAATATAGCATTTTCAGAAGAATATTTAATCTGGAAAAAAATGGCTAAGTTTAGGACAGAAACCAATGAAGCATGGCAACAATGAGCACAGAGAACAGAAGAGATTTTCTCAAAAAAACAGGCGCGGTGGCCGCCGGGATCACCCTTGGAGGCACCGCCATCTCCGCAAAAAGCTATCGCCGGATCATCGGCGCCAACGACCGGCTGAACATAGCAGTGATCGGCTGTTACAGACGCGCACATGCACTGCGCGGCTCCTTCGGGGAACTGACAGACCACATGGATATCGGTTACGTGTGCGACGTGGTGAAAGAACGAAGGGACCAATATGCTGCATCGCTGGGGGATGTAATGGGCCTCGCACCCGCAGCGGTCAATGATTTCAGGGAGATCCTGGCCGATGACGGGGTGGATGCCGTTTTTCAGCTGACACCGGACCACTGGCACGGTCCGGGTTCTTACCTGGCACTGAAGGCCGGAAAGCACGTTTACGTGGAGAAACCACTCAGTCATAATCCGCACGAGGGCGAACTGTTTCCTGCGTTCCGGGATCAGTTTGACAGGGTGGTAATGATGGGCACGCAGCAGCGCTCCCAGCTCACCGCACAAAAGGTGGTGAAAGAGTTACAGGAGGGGCTCATCGGGGAGATCCACCATGTGCTTGCCCACTATTCCAACCAGCGGGGATCAATCGGGAACGGAAAGGTGGTGCCAGTCCCGGAAGGATTTGACTGGGAGCTGTTTCAGGGACCCGCCCCCAGGGAGGTGTTCAGGGATATCTACTTCGATTACAACTGGCACTGGTTCTGGCCCTGGGGAACAGGAGAGACAGGGAACAATGCCACCCATGAGTTCGATGTTGCCCGCTGGATCCTGCAGGTGGAGCATCCCGAAAGTGTATTCTGCAATGCGGGAAAATTTTATTTTAAGGATGACGACTGGACCATGTACGATACCATGGATGTCACTTTTGAATATCCGGGAGGCAGGAGCATCCGTTGGGACGGAAAGAGCCGGAACAATTACCAGACATACGGATCGGACAGGGGCAACGTGGTGTACGGATCGGAGGGGACCGTTACCATCACCAGGAACGGATTCAAACAGTACGACCTGAAGGGAAAGCTGGTCAGGGAGGAGAACGAGCCATCCCGGAGCGTGACCACCGCCGCCGGCGGGGAAGGGGACATCACCACCAATCACATATTCAATTTCCTGCAGGTGGTGCGGGGTAAGGAGAAACCAAACGTGACCCTGGAGGAATCCGTCAAAAGCACCCACCTGGTCCACCTGGCCAACATCGCCTACCGGTCCGGCACTTCTTTAAAGTGTGATCCTGCCACCGGGCATATCCTGGACCGGGAGGTTATGGAGCGCTACTGGTCCAGGGAGTACGAACCCGGCTGGGAACCGGAACTCTGAGTAAGATTGTGCAGGCGATCCCGGCCTGAAATCGGTGGCCCGGAGCAATCTTTTGTTTACAACTGGTATTAGAACAGGGTATCCGTTTCATCCGTTTCACGGAGTAATAATTTTGTGACTTTTACCTGATGTTGTGAGTTTTTATGTTTTCTTCCAAAACTCTTGAAGCTTTCCAATGCTTTATATAAGAGGCAAATACAACATCGCACCACAGACATCCGGAAATCAGAAAAGTCACAAATTTTCGTAAACTTCACAAAACAGTTACTTCCTGTTTTGCCCGGACAACCAACAGGTACCAGAAACCTGTCTGCGCAGTAATGTTGATCCTGTGCTTCCACGAAAACCTGATTATTAGTTGCATCTGCCACTTCCGGTGTACTCCTGGTGTTGTTAAAAAAATACAAAACAAAGCACCTGGTTTTGTGATACCTTTAAAAA
>DSDZ01000229.1 GCA_011048475.1 Bacteroides sp.
ATTTCGGGATGATGCATTGCAGTACCTGTTATTTTGGGCACAAAGGTAAGAAAAAGTGGGTTCGATTGTCCGGGGGAGTCCCCCGTCAAATTAACCCTGTTTCCTGACCGAATCCTGAATGATTATGTTAATTTTGTGCTGGGATTTGAAAGTTTCCCTGTCGTAATTTCTTTCTTTCATGAACAAGAACTGGGTCATAAAAGCACCGGGAAATGAGGACACAATCGCCTCCCTGTCGCGTGACCTGGAGATTGAAAAATCGCTGGCGCGGCTGCTGGTCCAGCGCGGTATCACCACCCGGGAAGAAGCGTTGGAATTCTTTCATCCCGACCTTTCCAACCTGCACGACCCCTACCTGATGAAGGACATGGACCTGGCAGTAGAACGCATCCGCGAAGCGGAGCAGGCAGGGGAGAAGGTGATGGTGTATGGCGATTATGACGTGGATGGCACAACAGCCGTTTCGTTGATATACTCTTTTTTCAGGAACCGTTTCAGGGAAGTGGGTTATTACATCCCGGACCGTTACCATGAGGGATACGGGATTTCGCTGAAGGGGATCGACTATGCGGCAGAACAGGGCTGTACGCTGATCATTGCGCTGGATTGCGGGATCAAAGCGGTGGAGAAGATCGATTATGCAAAGATGAAGGGCATCGATTTCATTATCTGCGACCACCACAATCCAGGGGATGTGATCCCTGCGGCTGTTGCGGTACTGGACCCCAAACAGGAAGGGTGTCCATACCCCTACAAGGAGCTTTCCGGTTGCGGGGTCGGACTGAAGCTGATCCAGGCTTACTGCATGGATACCGGACTGCCCGCAGAGATGATCAATGAATACCTGGACCTGGCGGTGGTGAGCATCGCTTCGGATATTGTCCCCATCACCGGCGAGAACAGGGTTCTGGCGTATTATGGATTGAAAAAACTGAATGAAGACCCGTCCACGGGATTGAAAGCCATCCGCGAGGTGGCGGGGATCCGGTGCAAGGAGATCGATATCGAGGATATCGTCTTTAAGATCGGTCCGAGGATCAACGCAGCAGGGAGGATGGAATCGGGCCGAAAGGCCGTGGATTTGCTTGTCAGCGATCATCCGGAGGAAGCAGAGATCATCAGCAAAAAGATCAACAGTTACAACCTGGACCGGCGGAACATTGATTCGGAGATCACCAGGCAGGCCATTGAAATGATCCGCTCCGATCCCCGGATACAGGAACGCAATTCAACCGTCCTGTACAATCCGGTCTGGCACAAGGGTGTGATCGGGATTGTGGCTTCACGCCTGCTGGAATACTTTTACAAGCCCACCGTGATCCTCACCAGGAGTAACGGACTGGCAACCGGTTCAGCACGGTCTGTGAACGGATTTGACCTGTACCAGGCCATTGAGTCCTGCAGCGACCTCCTGATCAATTTCGGCGGGCACAAATATGCGGCCGGACTGACCATGAAGGTCAAGGATGTCCCCCAGTTCACCGAGCGCTTTGATGAGATCGTCAGCGAAAACATCACCCCTGAACAGCTGATCCCCGTGGTGGAGATCGACACGGAACTGCAGCTGAAGGAGATCAATGAAGGGTTCTTCGAGACGCTGAAGAAATTCAAGCCCTTCGGACCCGAGAACATGAATCCCGTTTTCCTTTCCGAGAATGTGGTGGACAACGGTTACGGCAGAACCGTGGGGACCAACGGAGAACACCTGAAGCTCACCCTGATCCAGGAGGAGAATCCCTTCAAGGTATTTCCTGCCATTGCATTTCACCAGGGAAAAATATTCCAGAAGATCAGCAACGGGATCCCCTTCGATATCTGTTACCAGATCATGGAAAACGAATTCAGGGGCACGGTGAACCTGCAGATCAACATCATGGATATCAAGCTGGATTAGAATCTCAACCGAAGCTGGATGCCTGCGTCCCATTTGTGCGGCCCCTCTGTCCGCTCATTCCCGGTCCCGATCTCATCCCTGTCCGTATAGGAAATAAGTGAAAATGAACCTGAAACTGTCAGCTTTTTTCCGGCTCTCAGCGAAATGACCAAATTGATCTTACGTCCCTCCCCGTAACATGCCGGGAAGCTGAAATCATAGTAGAGTCCGGGTTCGTAAAGGTATATCCTGTTATCCCATTCCCTCACATGAAAAACCAGGAACCTCAGGGTGAAATACAATCCGGATGAGACCTGCACACGCACCTGCTGGCAGGCTGCATAACCGGTTGAGTGTTTTTTTCCTTCGGACAGAAAAGAGACGATGATCCTGGGTTGCCATTGCAGGGCCGGGAACGGATCGTAACGGAGCCGGAGGCTCGCCTTGTCCCTCCTGGCTGTGACCAGGCGACAGGGCCCGGCCGAACCGGTGGACG
Organism: Bacteroides sp.; assembly: GCA_011048475.1. GTDB lineage: Bacteria > Bacteroidota > Bacteroidia > Bacteroidales. The sequence continues at coordinate 2,370 of DSDZ01000229.1, forward strand.
GGGTACGCTGCCATATTTTGCAGTCTGACTGGAACTTCCACCGGAACATGGCCCTGTCCGTGCTCTCCAGGGTCCACCTGCTTTTGAATGATAAGGAGGGGACGTCGGTGAGGTAACGCGGGGCCGGATAGAAGTACAGTCCCCATGTGAAAGCGGTCCTGAGGAGCCTGCCGGGTTCCGCGTCCAGGTGCAGCGAGACCCCGCTTTCATTGCGTATATGGCTTGTGGATCCATAGGAGGAGGGAAGGATCCCCCTGAATCCGTTTTCGTAGCGGTGCAGAAGGAGAAGTCCCCGCAAAAAATCGCTGAACCGGACCCGCAGGCCCGCCAGCAAGGCCAGTGCATCCACGTCGCTGATCGCCACCTCGCCGAACGTTTCCAGCACCGGATGGACCCAGTGCCAGTGAACGCTCAGGACCGTATGCTGTGTGGGGAGGGACCTGATCCTGAGGCTGTCGGATCCTTTTTTGGTCAGGCCCGCAGTTTCCATCCCTGCCATGGCACCGACCGTCAGGTTTCCGAGCTGATGTAGCAGCTGGATGCCGGAATGGTGATGGAAAGCCAGTGATTTCCCGCTGATTTCTGAGGGGGTCCGGTGCAAACCGCCTGTGCGCTGAAGATCCAGCCAGTCAGCCGCCGGGTATCCCTGTGCCTGTCCGGAAAGAGAGAGATCCATGTGCCTGAAGGAGGTCCAGAGC
>DSDZ01000326.1 GCA_011048475.1 Bacteroides sp.
GGCCGTTGATCGCTAAAAAAAGACGCGTATCCAGTGATAGCAGTCCCTCCATAAGAAGATCAGGAATTCAGGATGTTCCAGATAAGATCATTCAGTTTCACAAGTCCGTGATTGGCAACGGCGGAGATAAGCTGGTACCTGACATCCGGCATTTCCCGGATAATCTCCTCCTTCAGTTCTTCATCCAGCAGATCCGATTTGGATACCACAAGCAACCTTTTCTTGTCCAGCAATTCCGGGTTGTATTTTTCAAGTTCCCGCAGGAGGATCTGATATTCTCCCGGGATATCCCTGCTGTCGGCCGGAATCATGAAAAGCAGCATGGAATTTCTTTCAATGTGCCGCAGGAACCTGTGGCCCAAACCTTTCCCCTCGCCGGCCCCCTCGATGAGACCCGGAATGTCGGCCATGACAAAAGAACGGTCGTCCCTGTATTTCACGATACCCAGGTTGGGCACCAGCGTGGTGAAGGGATAGTCGGCAATTTTCGGTCTGGCGGCAGACATGGCCGACAGGAGGGTGGACTTGCCGGCATTGGGGAATCCCACCAGTCCCACATCTGCCAGAAGTTTCAGTTCAAAGATGAACCATCCTTCCTGTCCCGGCTCCCCCGGCTGGGCAAACCTGGGCGTCTGGTGGGTGGCGGACTTGAAATGATCGTTGCCGAGTCCCCCGCGACCACCACTGATCAGGATCTTTTCCTCACCATGCGCAGTGATCTCCAGGAGCTGCTCGCCGGTGTCCGCGATCCGCGCTACCGTTCCCAGCGGCACCTCAATGATCGCATCCTTGCCGCTGGCTCCCGTCTTCAGTGAGGAGCCCCCGCTTTCTCCGCCCGATGCAGACACATGTTTTGTGAATTTCAGGTGCAACAGGGTCCACAGATGTTCATTTCCCCTGAGGATCACATGCCCTCCCCTGCCGCCGTCGCCACCGTCAGGTCCTCCTTTTCGGGTGAATTTATCCCTGTGGAGGTGCGCCGATCCGCTTCCTCCATGACCCGATTTGCAGAAGATCCTGACGTAATCGACGAAATTCTGGTTGGACATCGCAATGATTTGTGGATGCACTCATTTAACCTGATCGATCACCTTCACAATGCGCTTGAATATGGCATCGATGGAGCCCATGCCGTCCACGGGCACATATTTGCGCATTTTGTCATAATAGTGTGCCACCGGGATGGTCTGTTTTTCATAAACATCGATGCGGTTATTGATGGTCTCCAGGTTATCATCCGTGCGTCCGGTTTCCTTCCCCCGGTTCAGCAATCTTTTCACAAGCTCTTCGCGGGGCACATCCAGCGAGATCATCACACTGATCTCTTCATCATAGTCGGTCAGCGCCTTCCGAAGTTCCCTGGCCTGTGCCACCGTCCTGGGGAAACCGTCGAAAATGAATCCCGGTCCGGCTCTGTGCTCCTCCAGTTTCTTCCTGATCATTCCGATCACGATCCTGTCAGAAACAAGTTCCCCGCTGTCCATGATCTTTTTCGCCTTCATGCCCAGCTCCGTCTGGTTGGCCACCTCTTCCCTGAGCAGATCGCCCGTTGAAATATGCACCAGTTTGTACTTCTGAATGATTTTCTCCGACTGGGTACCCTTTCCCGATCCGGGTGGACCGAATAATATCAAATTAAGCATAAACCTGTGATTCTTTTAGATGCAACCAAAAGTAATAAAGATTTGCGGCATTACTCAACCACCTGGTAGATTTCCCTTAAATTTCTGCCATATTCATTATAATCCAGGCCGTACCCCACCACAAAATCATTGGGGATCTCCATACCCACGTAATCGAGCCTGACTTCCCTGATGGTGCAGTCGGGTTTGTGAAGAAAGGTGGCCACCCTGACTTCCGCCGGCTGGAAACCGGAGAGTTGCCGCAGGATCGTTTCAAGGGTGATCCCGGTATCCACAATATCTTCGAGGACCACCACCACCCGGTCCTTCAGTTCGCGGTTGATTCCGATCAGCTGCTTGACGGTCCCCGTGGACCCGGTTCCGCTGTAGGAAGCAAGCTTCAGAAAGGTGATCTGGCAGGGAAAATCAAATTTTCTGAACAGATCCGAGGCGAACATGAATGCCCCGTTCAGGATTGGCATGAAGATGGGATCTTTCGCCGAAAAGTCTCTTTCCAGTTCCCCGGCTATCCGGGTCACCTCCTGTTCGATTTTGGCCTGCCCGATGTATAACCTGAACTGTCTGTCATCCACCCTGACAATCTGCGGTACCATGGAAAATATTTTCCATGAAAATAGTCAATGATCCAGAAGAAAAAAAATAATCGTAATTTCATGGCTGATAAATGAACCTCCCGAACCATAAAGATTATGCAACCTAAGATCAGCATCATCATGGGAAGCACATCGGATCTTCCCGTGATGGAACAGGCAGCACTTTTGCTGGATGAAATGGAGATCCCCTTTGAAATCCATGCGCTTTCAGCCCACCGGACACCACAGCAGGCCATGGATTTTGCACAAAAAGCGGCCGAAAGGGGGATCAGGGTCATCATCGCAGGTGCAGGCGGGGCCGCACACCTCCCTGGTGTGATCGCGGCACTCACACCGCTGCCGGTGATCGGGGTTCCCATCAGGGCGTCCATTTCCATAGACGGTTGGGATTCCATCCTCAGCATCCTCCAGATGCCGCCTGGCATTCCGGTTGCCACGGTGGGACTTGACGGAGCAAGAAATGCAGGGATCCTTGCCGCGCAGATCCTTGCAACGGGCGACCCTGTCATCATGGAGAAAATGATTCAGTTCAAGCAGCAACTGGCCACCAAGATCGTGAAAGCCAATGAGGAACTGAAAAAGGTCAAATTCAAATATAAAACCAACTGAACAGCATATGATACCACCATGCAGGTGGCAGATGAAAAGACCGGGAATGCTGATCCCGGTCTTTTTTTTGTCCTGCACTGCCGCGGGCGGACAGTTCCATGCAGGTGAAGCCGCGGTTGCAGCCACCGGGGAGAGTTATTCCACGCGGGCGGGTTATTCAGCGGCCATGCAAAACCAGGCAGGTCTGGGAAGGATCCGGCGTCCCGCCCTCTCGCTGCAC
>DSDZ01000019.1 GCA_011048475.1 Bacteroides sp.
GCGTTCGACGGGATCGAGAAGAAGATCGCCAACCGTCTGAACACCCAGGTGGTGGGGTACAATGCAGCCAGGGACACCGAACGGATCGAAAAGCACAACCTGCTGCAGTATGTGGCACCCCAGGATCTGAAAGCCTTCGGGATGATCCCGGAGATCATCGGCAGGCTGCCGGTGCTGACCTATCTCCATCCGCTGGATGAGAAGGCATTGCGCAGGATCCTCACCGAACCGAAAAATGCAATCATCAAGCAGTATGAAAAACTGTTTGAAATGGACGGGATCAAGCTCAGCTGGGATGAAAAGGTGCTTGATTATATTGTCCGGAAGGCCATTGAGTTCAAGCTCGGGGCAAGGGGACTCCGCTCCATATGCGAGGCCATCATGATCGATGCCATGTTCGAGCTGCCTTCCAAACAGGATGCGGGCGAAATCACCATCGGGATCAAATATGCCAGGGAAAAGCTGGAGAAGGCCAACCTGAAGCGGCTTAAAGCAGCCTGATGGGTTCCGGGAGGACAGGTGCATATGTGAGTGTCATCCTGGCGATGATGTTCTGGGGAGTGACCTTTGTACTGTACAAGTATGCCAACGAATCCTTCAGGCCCACCAGCATCATCTTCCTCAGGCTATTCATCTCCATCTTCTTTTTGTTCGGTTTTGCACTCCTTTTCAACAGGCTGAAAAAGATCAGGAAAGAGCACTTGAAATGGTTGCTGCTGCTTTCCCTGTTTGAGCCTTTCCTCTATTTCCTCGGGGAGGTGAACGGAATGACCAGGGTGACCCCCACCGTGGGCGCCGTGATCATCTCCACGATCCCCCTGATCGTTCCCTTTGCGGCCTGGTTTTTCTTCAGGGAGAGACTGACCATATTGAACCAGATCGGACTGGCAGTTTCTTTCGCAGGCGTTCTGATGGTCGTGCTTACCAGGAGCGAGGGTTTTTCGGCTGATCCGGCGGGGATCCTGCTCATGTTCCTGGCCGTTGCCGCTGCGGTGGGGTACACCCTGGTGGTGAAAAAGCTGATCGATCATTACAACCCGATCACCATCACGGCCTACCAGAGCCTGTGCGGTCTGCTTATGTTCCTCCCTTTGTTCCTGCTGTTCGAGCTCCCGCACCTGCGGGAAGGATCAATCTCCACCGCCAGCCTGCTTTCCATGCTGTACCTGGGGGTGATGGGATCCGGGATTTGCTTTATCCTTTTCACCGTGGCGATCCGGGAGTTGGGTGCGGCCAGGGCCAACATCTTCGCCAACCTGGTCCCCGTAGTGGCTGCCATTGTTTCGTTCCTGCTGCTGAAAGAACCGATGCCGCTGCTGAAGGTGCTGGGGATCCTGGTGGTCATCGCGGGATTGTTTATGACGCAGATCGGCGAGATCAGACTCAGGAAGGCAGCTGCGAAGGATGCCTTCAGGCACCCACCATACGCCTGACCGCCATGGCCCGTTGCGTTTTTATCGTGCAGGGGGAGGGGAGGGGCCACATGTCGCAGTCGATGGCCCTGAAGGAGATCCTGGAGGCGGCCGGACACATCGTGGAAGCGGTATTTGTCGGCTGCATGCCCGGTGCTTCGGTCCCGCAGTATTACAAAGCATGTTTCGGTGAACGCATGCACTGCATGAAGAGCCCCTTTCTGCTCCGTTCCCATAACCGCAAGGGGATCCTGGTGGGTAAAACCATCCTCTGCAACCTGTTGCGTTCGGCATCCTACCTGAGGGAGGTCCGGCGCATCCGGAAAATGATCCGCGGGTTCCGTCCCGATGTTGTATTCAACTTTTATGACCCGGTGGGCGCCCTGGTGCTCAGGAATATTGGACAGGGGATCATGCGGATCGGGATCGGTCACCATTTTTACCTCCACCTGGACGGCTACCGGTGCCGGGGCGGATCCCCGCTTCACAGGTTGCTGCTGAAATTCCTTTCCGGACTGATGATCCGGTCGAGCGACCAGGTGCTGGCGCTCTCCTTCAGGGAGGAAAAGGGAAACGAAAGGATCCGGGTCATCCCGCCGCTGATCCGGAAGGAATTCCGGGAGATCAGGCGTACCCCGGGGGAAAGATACCTGGTTTATCTCCTGAAGGAAGGTTATCTTTACGATTTGATCCGGATGGCACGTGCCGATCCGGACTTCAGGGCGGATGTCTTCTGCGATTGTATCCCGGAAACAGTGCTGCCGCCGGGTTTGGAGGTACATCTTCCGGATGCTGATCGGTTCCAGCAGAAAATGGCTCTTTGCAGGGGGATGATCACCACCTCGGGATTTGATACCGTGGCCGAGGCAGCCTACCTGGGCATCCCCCTGGTGGTGGTCCCGGTCCGGAATCATTTCGAGCAGCTGTGCAACAGCAGGGATACCCGGCGCAGCGGATTCGGACACGTGGCAACGGAGCTGTCTCCGGGAACGGAGAAAATGATGAAAACAGGGAACAACGAACAGTTCAGGCAGTGGGTGGATACCGCCCCCGGGCAGATCTTAAAGATTGTTCAACCATAATATCCATGGGGCATCGCGCGTTTAAAAAAGGCATGGCAATGAAAACACGGGCACTCCCGCTGACCGTGCTGGCTGCGGGGATCATGATGCTGCACCTGCCGGCGACGGCCCAGAAAGGCGGCGAAAGCACCTACAGTTTCCTGGGCCTCACCGCATCGGCGCGGGTGGCCGCCCTTGGGGGGGAGGTGGTCTCCATCCTGGATGACGACATCAACCTGGTCTTCCATAACCCGGCGCTCTTGAATCCCGAAATGCACCACCATCTGAGCCTGAACTATGTGGACTATTTTGCCGGGGTAAATTACGGGTATGCTTCCTACGGGTATTCCAGGGAAGGGGTCGGCAATTTTGCAGCAGGCATGCACTATGTGAATTACGGCACCTTCGACCGCACCGATGAGCTGGGCGAATTCCAGGGGACCTTCAGGGCATCGGAATATGCCCTGAACCTGTTTTATTCCAGGCCGCTGATCGACACCTTCCTCACGGCCGGCATCAACCTGAAGCCCGTCTACTCCTCCTTCGAGCAGTACAATTCATTCGGGATCGCCCTGGATGCC
>DSDZ01000402.1 GCA_011048475.1 Bacteroides sp.
AACTGGGTGCTCTGGCCGCTGAGAAAACATGTGGAGATGGCCCTGGAGCTGATCCTGGGAGCCAAAGGGTATAAGATCAGGCTGACGGAACTGGACAGCGGAGATTACAAACCCCTGAATGCCCACGTTGGAGGGAATCCCACCCTCAGCCTTCCATAAGACGGATCACCTCTTTTTCGATATCAAGGACCCTGACCAGGACTTCCGCCTCCCTTTTCAGCAATACCTGCACCTCCTTTCCGTCCGCTCCCGTCTTCCTGGTCCCATCCCGGGTTTGCGGCTCCCTGGTACCGCCCCGGGTTTGCGGCTCCCTGGTACCGCCCCGGGTTTGCGGCTCCTTCTCGCCTTCCCCCGCTCCGCTGCCGGCCAATGCTGACTTTGCCAGCCGGTTCAGATCTTCCCTGACATCTTTCAGGAGGTCAACCTCGTCGTTGTACCCGGCCACGATCCGGTTCCCGTTCTTTAAATCGATGTGGTTGTTCATCAGGGTCATGTAACCGGCCGCAGCCTGCCTTGCGTCAGCCAGGCAATTAAATATGATTGCATTGGAAATCAAATCTTTATCTCCCAGTGAATCCGGCAGTTCATTCAATATCCCGATCCATGTTTCAAAAGCGCTGAATCCGCTTCTGTAACCGCTGAAGGATTTGGTTTTCGCCAGGTGGATTGCCGTCCTGACCGAATCCCTGAACAGTTCCTTATAATCCCTGGCATGCCCTACCTTATCAATGAAAAAGCTGTTTTCCGGAGGTGTATCCACCTGTGTATACTTCTCATCCTGATCAAAGTAGGTCCGGCAAACAAGTCCGGTACGGTTCTTCAGATAACCTGCAATGATCCCCCACCCGGGATCGCCTCTCAGTTTTCCGGAAATGACGGGGATCCCGCGGTCTATATGAGCCGTCACCCTGCGGTACAGTGATTTGACCTCATCAGGGCGCTCCTTATTGATGCTGTGCAGACCTGCTTCATATCCCAGTGAACTGAACAGGATTTTCGAAACATCGAACCCGGTTGTCGCATCCGCAGAGTCGGCCAGCCACTCTGTATGGAAATGAAGACGGAAAGCCGCTCCGGAGACCCCCATCAGGAAAATATATGAATAATTCTCCCCGATGGCGTTCAGGGTGAGCTGAACGGACCGGATAAAACTGTTGTCCATTCCCTCTCCCCACCTGAGGACAGGAATATGATCGAGGAACACCCTGTCCTTTTCTTTTCTGATTTCCGTTGTCATCCCTGCTCCGCTATTATTCCGCTTGCTGTTCCGGATTCGTTTCCTGTACAAGATCGAACTTCATCATCTCTTTCTCTGCGAGGCTGGCTCTCAGACGATGTATCCTGCTGTCGTTCCGTACACCGGTGAAACCGGCAACCACCCCCGCAGGAATGTCCAGTGCGAGTGCGTTTGCGATGAAGGTATTTACAGCAATACCCACGGTGATTCTTTCACAAAGTGGCACGTCAGGGTTATCTCCCTGAAACGGCCTCACCGGCCTGGTCAGACCCGCTCCCGCCGCGATCCGTCTAAGGTATTTATTCATGGTGATCACACTCACCTGGGGGAATGCGGTATTATTCAGATAGTACCTGTTTATATAATTACGGTATATCTCCCTGGCCCGGTTGTTCATGGGAACCTGGCGAAGTTTTCCCTTCGGGCTCCTCACCTGGACCGCATCTCTCTTCACATCTTCCTTTTTCAACTTCCTTAATTCTGAAAACCGGATTCCAGTAAAGCACATGAAGCAAAACAGGTCCCGGATCCTGTCCATCTTCCTGTTCCCCGACCGAAAGTCCCGGATGCTCATCAGCTCTTCCCACCGCAGATACTGAACTTCTTTGGATGGTTCGCCGGCAGGCTCCAGCATGCGATAGAAATTTCGGTAATCCCGGTGGATGTTATAACCCTGCCCTGATGCCCAGTTCAGGAACCATACGATGATGCCGACCGCACTCCTGATGGTCGCCGGACTGTTTCCCTTTTTCGCGTAATATTCCCGGAAGTGATTCAGGAACAGGGCATTCATCTGATCAAAGCTGATGGTGTTCCCCGTCTCTCCCTCCATCTCCCGGAGATGTTTGTAGATGGTTCTGACTTTTTGGTATGTTGATGCTGTCCAGCGATTCAGACCTGACTCGAGGAAAAGATAGAATACATCAAAGAAACCCATGGAGAACCTGGGCCTGTTTTTAAGGAATAGCTTCCTGAACTGCCCGGGGGAGATTTCCTCCCGGAGGCCGGAGATTGCTTTCCATGTTATTTCGGCGGTTTCCACATGTGTATCCAGCCAGGCATTGGCTGCATGTGCACCGGGGTACGTGCCCCTGACCCTCTGGCGTTCAGGGTCCCAGCTGTGAAAATCCACCTTCATCCCGGTTCCGATCATTACCCGCTTCCCCCTGAATGAGGCACTCATGAAAACCGGCCGTTCTTTCATCATCAACTTCCCGCTTCCGTCCTTCCGCCTTTCAATATAAAACCTGACGTTCATCGGTTTAAAATTACCAACTATCTTCGGTGAAAGATTTCCATTTTATGAACACAGCGGCATCCTTTACCATCCTCTAAAACACTTATATTGGATCGTTCAGCCCGGTGGTATCGTATGCTGCGAAATCGTACTTTTGAAAGATGAAACGGGAATTGCGGATCACCGGTGACGGTTCCCACACGTTTTTCGTAGGGGATATGGAGGAACCTTACCATTCTGCCCACGGGGCCATCCAGGAGTCGGAACACGTTTTTATGCTTCACGGTTTCCGGCAGGTAGGTAAATCCTTCATCAGGGTTTTGGAGATCGGATTCGGTACAGGGCTCAACATGCTGCTCACTTTCAGGGAGTCTGTTGACAAGGGGGTAAGCGTGTTCTACCATGCGGTTGAAAAATATCCGCTGGCACCGGAGGAATACAGTCAGCTGAATTACGAGAAACTTCTGGGAAATGTGCCACCGGGCACCCTTCAGAAGATCCATGAGGCCTCCTGGGGAGAGGATGTCGCTCTTTCGGACAGCTTCCGGTTTCATAAGGAACACACCGATATCAGG
>DSDZ01000408.1 GCA_011048475.1 Bacteroides sp.
ATCGTGGTTTGCCCGTCCAGTTTGGGATAGGGGTACCACCACTGCCAGTCGCCCCCGTATTTGCTCACAAATCCGATCAGGTCCAGCTCCAGCTCCAGGTCCCGCGCCGTATCCGCTTCATTGGTGATGCGCACATCCCACATCACCGCATCTTCATCGGGAACCATCTTTACAATGGAGCGGATCTTCCAGCGGTCCGTTTCCCCTTCCCGGACCGCCCTGGAAGGGAGCCACCGGAACATGGACACCCGGGGGGTTTCCCCGTTGATGCGCAGGGTGCCGGTGTGGTAACCGCCGCTGTAAGGGGCTGAAACGAACCAGCTGAGGGAGGTCATGTCCCTGTTCAGCAGGGCCTGTCCCCTGAAATTCCGGACAGACGGCTCCATGTCGGCCGTATCGGCCGAGACCCGGATGCCGCCGACGCTGTCCAGCGGGGGGACATGCTGGAGCACCGGATCGGTGCCGGGATCGGGACGGAGGCAGGAGAATGCGGTTGCCATGGAAAGCAGGATGATGGTGAATTTTTTCATAAGGTCAGTTTTTCAGATCCAGTTGTTGCAGTGCAAAGGCATAGGCTCCCAGGGCGATGGCCCTGCTGGCCCCCAGTGCGGATTTTCCCACCCCTGTCCTGGGCAGATCGTCGTAGGATATCTTCCGGCCGCTCCCGGGAACGGTGATCTCCCTTGTCTTCCCCCGCACGAATTCTTCAAATGTGCCTGCATCCTCCAGGTTATAGCATTTATAGGAAAGCCGGGGGAACCGGTTCCCCCTGAAATCCCTGTATTCCCGGTTGATCTCTGCGAACATGGCCGGGGCAAAGAGGTCCCACGCCGCGGTGATCCCTCCGCCGAGCACCACGATGCTGTCTATCAGCGACATGGTGTTGGCAATGGAGCCCCCCAGTCCCCTCCCGAACTGCACAAACGCCTCCCTGGCCGCATCGGCATGGCCCTTAGTGTTGCCTTTTGCGATCTCGTGGATCTCGCTGGGCATGGGCGAACCGTCGAAAAGGATCCCGGACAGTTCGGCATACACGCGGCGGATGGCCCGGGTGCTTACGCTTTCCTCCGCATTCCACTCTGGGTGGTACGGGTTCAGGGTGTTGTGGATCTCGGCCCCGGAGGAGCTGTTCCCCACGAGCATTTTGTTCTCCAGCACGATCCCCGCCCCGAAGCCGGTCCCCAGTGTGAATCCGATAAGGCTGTCGTACTGCTTCAGGCTTCCCGCTTCGCTGAGGCGCCTGTTCAGATCCGGCAGGAATCCGGCCAGAGCCTCCCCGTAAGCAAACAGGTTCCCGTCGTTGTTGATGTACACCGGGATCCCGAAATGATCCTCCAGCATGGGCCCCAGGGCCACCCCTCCCGTGAAAGCTTTGAAATTGGGCAGATCGCCGAGGATCCCCTTCGGGTAATCGGCCGGACCCGGAAAAGCAAAACTGATGGCCGAGGCACTGCCGGGCAATTGTCCGGAGACCTCTTCGAAGCCCTTCACCAGGGTCTCCAGGATCTTGTCCAGGTCGTCCGGCGTGGACGGGTGGTGGATGTCCGGTACGATCTGTTTGTTCCCCCGGATGGCCGAAAAAACCAGGTTGGTACCGCCGGCATCCAGGGTCATGATGATGCGTGTATCTTTTTGCGTATCCATGTGCATGGGAGGAAGGTTTATTGATTTGAGCGGGTTGTTTTAGATATCGGGTCAGGCATCGGGCGACTGGTTCTCGTTCATGGCGGCAGGTTTGGTGCGGATGGCATACCAGGTGGCAAAAGAGACATACAACATGCAGATCACCAGCATGAACAAACTGGCGGTCACCCCAAGCGTATCGCTGATCAGTCCCATCAGGGGCGGGATGACCGCTCCCCCGGCCACGGAGAGGATGATCAGGCTCGACAGCTCGTTGGCATACCTGGGCAACCGGTCAATGATGATGGCAAACACGATGGGGAAGGTGTTGGAAAAGCCCAGTCCGGCCACAAAGATCATCACCCTGGTCAGCGCCAGGTTTTTTGAGAGGATGATGCCGGCCAGGCCGATGAAGGTGAGGATGATGCTGGCGACCATGAACCGGGAAGTGCTGATCGTCCGCAGCAGCACCCCGCCCAGGAACCTCCCGATCACCAGTGAGAAGAAATAGATGGAAATGCCGAGGCTCGCCGATTCGACGGGGATCAGGAACCGCTTCTGCAGGTAGATGGCGATGTTTGAATTCATGCCCACGTCGAATCCCACCAGAAGGAAGGTGGAGAGGATCATCACCGTCACGAACGGGATCCTGAACAGGGCCAGGACGCTTCCGAAGGTGGCCGGCTCCTTCTCCGGCTCCCGTTCCCTGACGCGGACCGAATAGAGCCAGAAGATGGAGATGAGCGAAATGGCGGCATAGATGGGGAAGATTAGTTTCCAGTTCCCGGTGTATGTTGCCAGGGCCGCCGTGATCACGGGTCCCAGCATGGATGCGATGGCCTTCACGAACTGGGAGAGGCTCAGGTTGGCGGCCTGGCTTTTTTTAGGGGATACATCCAGCAGCAGCGGATTGGCCGACACCTGCAGGATCGTGTTGCCGATCCCCAGCACCATGAAACCCAGCACCGCAGTCAGGTAACTGTAATGGATGAACGGGAGGATCACCCCCAGGCCCGTGATGGCCATTCCCAGCATGACGGTGAACTTCTTTCCCTTCCGGTCCTGGAAAATGCCGGTGGGAATGGAGATGAGCGCAAACCAGAGAAAAACCATGGTGGGCAGCAGCTGGGCCACCGTATCCGACAGGCCGAAATCATCTTTTACAAACGCGGTGGCCACACCGACCAGGTCCACGAAGCCCATCACGTAAAAGGAAAGGAATACGGGCAGCAGGACATTTAGGGATTGTTTTTTTTCCACAGGTGACAAGATTTTATAACGTAATAAGATGCAAACCCGTCCCGGGGTCATCAATAAGGCGGGAGGCATATGTTCAAACATATGAACAAAAAAGATAAAATACAAGTGAACAGTCCGGTAAGGATCCAATTTTTGTCAAAAGATTTGCGATATATAATTTGCA
>DSDZ01000409.1 GCA_011048475.1 Bacteroides sp.
CCTCTATACCACGGAGGAAGGGCTTGTGGATCATTTCGTGATCTCGATCATGGAGGATTCCGAAGGAGGCATGTGGTTCGGGACCCACGGAGGGGTTTCCCGTTTCCACAATGACCAGTGGACCTCGTACACAACCGCCGATGGCCTGGTGAGTGATACCGTGTACGATATGGCACCGGACAGGGACGGATCGGTGTGGTTCGCAACCCACCGCGGGATCTGCAGGCTGAATGACTCCGGGTTCAGCGACCTCTGCCTGGCAGTGCCCGGAAAGGCAGTCCCCCAAAGGGATGTGATGGCCTGGTATCATCCCGGCGAGGATGCCATCCACCTGGTATACCACCTGAGTGGCCCCGGAACCGCGGTTGCCCGCCTTTATTCCATGAATGGTCTCCTGGTGGGGCGGTGGGACCGTCTGCCAAACGGGACCGGGGAACACCGTGTTTCGCTGCCCTGCAGGGGCGAACAGGCCAGGGTGGACCGCAGCGGCATCTACGTGCTCCTGTTTGAGAACGGTGCAACAAGCACTTCAATGAAGATCGTGATCCTCCGTTAAATCAATTAATATTTCCGTTATGAAAAAGATCACCCCGTTGATTCTCGGCATGGCCATTGGCAGCCTGTCGCTTCAGGCGCAACATGTCCCGACCATCGGGACCCCTCCGGATGACACCCTCTATGTGGGTTCGGGTCCGAATTTCCTGCTGGTGCCCGATGTGGATGACGGTGAAGCCGCAGCGGACCAGGATTTTACCTTCCGGGTGACCTCATCGGAGCCGACCATCCTCCAGGTCGATTCGGTCTCCCATACCACCGGCCATCCCTTTGCCGTGATTCACGTGACGGAACAGGGGGTGACTGGTTCGGTGACCATCCGGGCTGTGGCGGAGGACGAGGACGGGACCGACACAGCTTCATTCCGGGTCACCATAGGCCCTTACCGGAATCCCGGGATCAAATTTGAGATCCATGACATTGTCTTCTGGCAGCAGTTCGTGCCCCTGGAGGCCAATCCGGCCTACAGCATGATCGCCGGGAGCGGGGAGGCTCCATACGGTGAGATCGACCTCGCCTCCCTGGAATTGAGTGTCTATTCAGACTGCCAGACTTCCCCTCCCTGCACGGGGACAGACTTCTTCACCGCCCTGTTCAAGGGGTACCTGATCCCGCCGGTGACAGGGGATTATTTTTTCTATATGGTAGCGGGCGACCAGTGCTGTATCGGGATCAGCGAGGATGAGCGTTTTGATCATGCCTCGCTGATCCTCCACTCCAGTGACGGGATCGGGACCTCATCCGGGAACAAGGAGTGGAAATCGGTACAGGTCTCCCTGGAGGCAGGGAAAGTGTATGCCATCTACGGGACCCACTGGAACATCCATACCCCCATGGGGGGGATGCTCTGGGAAGGACCGGGAATCTCAAAGCAGTATATCCCCGGGCAATACCTGGCCCATGTGTATGACAATGTGAAACCTTCTGCTCCCGGGAGCCTGGAACTGGTCAATACGGGGCTGAATGATATCCGGTACCGGTGGGAAGTTGCGACGGACGACCGGAACGTATCCGGTTACAACCTCTACCTGAACGGCCGGAAGGCTAACGGGGTTCCCATCAGAGTGACCGGTTACCAGGCTTCAGGCCTGCAACCCGGAACCAGGTATGCAGCGGTGGTCACCTCTCTGGATGCGGCAGGAAATGAATCCATGATCAGCAATACGGTCCTGACCACCACCTACCTGGAGGATGATGTGCCTCCCGCTGCACCCGACGGCATCCGGGCCATTGTCGTTTCGGATATCTCCTTTCATCTGGCCTGGGACGAGGCGGTGGACGGGGAGACCGAGATCAGGGGTTACAACCTTTACCTGGACGGTGAGTTGTACAATACGGAGGACCTGATCTACGGGGAAGAGGCAATCATCGGGGGACTTGCCCCGGAAACGGGATATGCGGTCACGCTGGAAGCGCTGGACGCCGGCTATAATGTATCCCCGGAAAGTGATCCGGTGGTGGTGACCACCACAGCCTTCGATCCCTATGACATTTCCCTGACCGATAAAAAGGCCAGGATGAGGGTGACCATGGAGGTGGTGGGAAGGAATGAGGGACTGGGGGTCAATCCGGACTATGTGTCGGGTGATTTCCTGGATGATCCGAAGCAGGCGGAGCTGGTCAGGGACCTGGGAGCGGCTGCGGTCCGGTGGGGTGCATTAACCGCCAATCCATTGAATTTCAGTGATTTTATCGGAACGGGAAAGAACATGACCTTCGGCAAGTTCATGCATTTCTGCAACCAGGTGGATGCCTATACGGTCATCACCTGCGGGGTGGAGAACAGTACGGACTGGATGACCGATCCGGAGACCTTTGTCCATTTCCTGGAATACGTGGCCGGACCGGCAGATTCGGAGTACGGATCCGTCAGGGCCGCCGAGGGATATACCGGATCCCTGCTGGAAGGGAGCAGGGGACTGGTGTTCGAGTTCGGAAATGAAGTGTGGGGTGCAACGGCCCACGATGCCCAGATCGGATCGGATTATACGGTGTACGGGGAGTGGTGCAGGGAGATGGCACGGCTCATGAGATCATCGGAATATTACGACCCGGAGAAGATCTTCCTGGTGTACAGCGGTCGGAATCCGCACCCGGATGACAGCTACGGCCTGAATGAAAGGCTGATGACCGGCGATACCGGTGAAGTGGACTGGCTGGCTGTCAGCGGCTACCTGGGAGGGAATCTGAACTATTCTCCCGAAATAGACCCGGGTGAAAGCGAGCTGGATTACTATAAGAACGGATATGTGGCGGTGCACCGCAACCTGGAAGGGCTGGTGGAGACCATGCGGGAAACGGTGAAGGCCAGCCTGGAGATCAAACCCACGTATATGTACGAGGCCAACATGACCAGCAGCAATTATTACGGACGCCTGGGCCAGGCCATTGTGCAGACAGGGTATTACGCGGCGGTGATGGAGACCGGGGGAGTCATTCCCACGCTTTTCCACCTGACCGGGGGACAATGGAAGATGGCGATCCCCGCAC
>DSDZ01000101.1 GCA_011048475.1 Bacteroides sp.
GTCTGCGTGGTCTGTGAAACCATCCCGGACGATCCGGATCCGCGGGTGGCATGGGTCGGGGTGCGGGATTCCCGGAAAGCCCTTTCCATGATGGCTTCCACATTCTACGGAAACCCGTCCCGCGAAATTCGCCTGGTGGGGGTGACGGGGACCAACGGAAAAACCACCATCGCCACCCTGCTTCACCAGCTGCATGCCCTGCTTGGATACAGGGCCGGATTGCTCTCCACCGTTCAGGTGCTGATCGGCGACGAACCCTTTCCGGCCACCCATACCACACCGGACCCGGTGCGGATCAATGAATATCTGAGGAAAATGGTCGACCGGGGATGCGATTACTGTTTCATGGAGGTCTCTTCCCACGCCATTGACCAGGAGCGGACCGGGGCGTTGCAGTTTGCCGGGGGGATCTTCACCAACCTGACCCATGACCACCTGGATTACCACCGGGATTTCAGGGAATACCTCACGGTGAAGAAAAGGTTCTTCGACGGACTTCCGGAAGAAGCCTTCGCCCTGGTGAACAATGATGATAAGTATGCTTCCGTAATGCTCCAGAACTGCCGGGCCGGAAAGCACAGTTACGGAATGAAATCCGTGAGCGACTTCAAAGGCAGGATCGGGGAAATGCACCTGGAGGGCTCCTCATTACTGATCAACGGTTCCGAAGTGTGGGTCAGGCTGCCCGGGTTCTTCAATGCCTCCAACCTGCTGGCCGTGTACGGGGCATCGGTACTGCTGGGCCACCGGCCCGGCGATTTGCTGAAGGCCCTCAGCCGGCTGGATCCGGTCACGGGAAGGTTCGAGACATGCCTTTCCGCTTCGGGTGTGACCGGGATCGTGGATTACGCCCACACCCCGGATGCCCTCAGCAACATCCTGGAATCCATCCGCCAGGTCATACCCGCCGGGGCAAAACTCATCACCGTGGTGGGGGCGGGAGGCAACAGGGATACGAAGAAACGGCCGGTGATGGCGCGCATTGCCGCGGAAGCCAGTCACCTGGCGATTCTCACCTCCGACAATCCCAGGTTCGAGGACCCTGAGAAGATCCTGGATGATATGATGGAAGGGATTACCGGGGATATGATGGACCGGACCATGCGCATTGCGGACCGCAGGCAGGCCATTCGCACCGCATGCATGATCGCCGAGCAGGGCGACATCATCCTGGTCGCGGGAAAAGGACACGAGAAATACCAGGAGATCATGGGAGAACGGATCATGTTTGACGATATGGAGATCCTGAAGAAGAATATGAACTGAGCCATATGCTGTACCACCTGTTCACATACCTTGACCAGTTCGATATCCCGGGAGCCGGGATGTTCTATTATCTCTCCTTCAGGTCCATGTTCACGGTCATCACTTCCCTGATTATTTCCATGATCATCGGGAAAAGGATCATCAGGCTGCTGCAGCGCAAGCAGATCGGCGAGTCGGTCCGTGACCTGGGACTGGACGGGCAGTCCCTGAAACAGGGAACCCCCACCATGGGAGGGATCATCATCCTGGCATCGATCATCGTCCCCGTTCTGCTCTTTGCAGATCTGACCAATGTGTACATCATCCTCATGCTCATTGCCACTGTCTGGCTGGGGATGATCGGTTTCCTGGACGACTATATCAAGGTGTTCAAAAAGAACAAGGAGGGATTGCGGGCCAAATTCAAGGTGGTGGGACAGATCGGACTGGGACTGATCGTGGGACTCACCCTGTTTCTGAGCGACGATGTGATGATCCGCGAGCGAGTGCCGGTCACCGAATTGAATTTCAGTGAATACAGGACCGAGGAAATGTTTGTGGATGATGGGGGTGAACTGTACGTGATCCGTGAGCACAAACAACCCCTCACCACGATCCCATTCGTGAAGGACAACGAATTCGATTACAGGTGGCTGGTCTGGTTCGCGGGAGAACATGCCGACCGGCTGGTCTGGATCGTCTTTGTGCTGGCGGTCATTTTCATCGTGACCGCCGTCTCCAACGGGGCCAATCTGACGGACGGACTGGACGGACTGGCCACGGGCTCCGCGGCCATCATCGGGACCACCCTGGGCATCCTGGCATGGCTGTCGGGAAACGCGATCTATTCCAACTATCTGAGTATTATGCATATCCCCGAGTCGGGTGAACTGGTTATCTATGCCGGGGCATTCGTAGGGGCCACCATTGGTTTCCTCTGGTACAATTCATTTCCCGCCCAGGTATTCATGGGGGATACGGGAAGCCTTTCCCTGGGGGGGATCATTGCCGTATTCGCGGTGATCATCCGCAAGGAGCTGCTGATCCCTATCCTTTGCGGGATCTATCTGGCCGAAAGTCTGTCGGTTCTTTTACAGGTAAGTTATTTCAAAAGGACCAAACGAAAATACGGAGCGGGAAGGAGAATCTTCCTGATGGCCCCGCTCCACCATCACTACCAGAAGTGCGGGTATCCGGAGCCGAAGATCGTCACCAGGTTCTGGATCGTGGGCATACTCCTGGCAGTGATCTCAGTAGTCACCCTGAAGATCCGATAATTAAAAACCAGACAAGGAATGGATAACAGAGAACGTATAGTGATCCTCGGAGCCGGTGAAAGCGGAACGGGCGCGGCAATTCTGGCGCGTCAGAAGGGATATGATGTGTTTGTATCCGACGCGGGAAAGATCAAACCTTTTTACAGGGAAATGCTGGACGACTACCACATCATCTACGAGTCGGGCGGACATACCGAAAGGATGATCCTGAATGCCACGGAGGTGATCAAGAGCCCAGGGATCCCTGAAAGCGTCCCCATTGTAAAGGCCATCAGGAAAAAGGGGATCCGGGTCATCTCCGAGATTGAATTCGCGGGCAGGTATACCAGTGCCAAAAAAATATGCATCACCGGCAGCAACGGGAAGACCACCACCACCTCCCTGATCCACCACATGATGCGCAAAGCAGGCCTCAATGTGGGGATGGCCGGCAATGTGGGCCGGAGCTTCGCCTACCAGGTGGCCACCGAGGCGTATGATTATTTTGTGCTGGAACTGAGCAGTTTCCAGCTTGA
>DSDZ01000100.1 GCA_011048475.1 Bacteroides sp.
GCTCCGGTATTTTTTACAACCTGTACAAAAAGAAGCTCTACTATGCGGTGTACGGGGGCGTCTCCCTGCTGACCCATTTTTCGGGGACTGACTACCGGACGGGAGGAGGCGATTTCGCCTACCTTTCGCCAGAATCGGGCATTCCCGTCCCGGCCACCACCACCTACACCGCTTCCAGGACCGCCCGGTTCAGACCCCTGCTGCGGGTGGGAACGGGGATCGAGTACAAACTGCCCATGGAGTTCCCGCTCTTTGCCACCCTCTATGCCGGTTACAGCCACGGATTCATATCCATTGACAACATCGGGGTGACCACCTCGCTGCCGGAGAGCCCTTCGGTGAGCAATATCACCTACCGGGGCAGTGGCTGGAGCATCGACGCGGGATTGAAGATCCCGTTCAGGTTCGGGAAAGAAGGGGTGTGCGGAACCAGACCCGAAAAAGAAGAATAGCCATGGGATCATCGCTTATCATATGGCTCTGTGTCATGTCAGGTCCGGCACTCACGCTGCAGGCGCAGGAAGAAATTTCTGATACGGGATTCAGGATCGTGGATTTTGTGGACCTGCCAGGGGAATGGATCAGCGGCGTGGACGGGGATCGGAACACCGGAGTGGATGGTGGTTGGTCCTTGGAATTCAGGGAAACCTGGTACATTGACCCGGAGCGCCCGTCCGTCGTCAAGGAAGTGGAGGAATACAGGCCCCTGAATGATGCAATGCCGGATCTTCCACCCGATTCGCTCCGGCTGCGCTTTGCCTCACTGGTCAGGGCGCAGGCTACCGGCACGGAAAAACTGACCTTCAGGAATGTAACATATGAGTTCGTCCTGCTGGATCCCCACCTGGAATCCTCCGGGAATGTTTCCTTCCCTTCGCCCGATTCCATGGACCGGGAAACCATGGCGCTTCAGCAAGAGCTCATTTCCCTGATCGGCCGCCGCTCAAGTGCAGCATCGGGGTTCGACCTGGAAGAACAGCTGCTTTCGGTCTATTTTCACGAGGAGTGGCAGGTGGATCCTGTTTCTCTGGAAATCACCAGGAAAGTAGATGCCATTACCCCGGTGATCTGGCAACGCAGGAAGACCGTACAGGGCGAACCGGTTGATGAGGGCGGTACGGGATACCCGGTCTATTACAAAAACACACTGGAACGGATCCAGTTACGCAACCCGTGACCCTGTTCCTGTATTCCAGTAACCAGGGTCATGTCCCAGATCATCCGGCATAAGCGTTATGAACAGAAACCTCTTCACAATACACTCCTTTGTCTGAATGTACTTTTAACTGTCAGGTATCACTTTAATAAGCTATCGTACCCGCTAATTTCAAATTGAGTGTTGTTGTCACTTCAGCAGTAAATGTGCCGTCCCCGGAAGTATCCTCAAATCGGCCTGTTCCCCTGGTCCATGCCCAAGTTCCGTACCCAGTGGTAAAATCATCGCTAATGTATACAAAGCTCCAACTCATGGTTGCCTCAGAGCCATCTGCTGCAATAAATGTATCTTCTCCAGACCAAAAATTGTCGCAGTGTGATTCGGCCGTAAATCTGCCCAGATGCGTAGCCTGGCCTACCCCATATGAAACATGGGGTGTTTCGCTTGGTGTATAACTCACAGTCCCTTTAAATGGCCGCATATGGTCTTTCTTGGTCATTGTCATATCAGTACCCATCGGGGTAACTGATTCTTTTTCAAGAATGGGGACCATCGCATTCATTGCAAAAAATGCAACGAATAACAAACCCGACAATACAATTAATTTTTTCATGATCTTTCATTTTAGGTGAAACAAATAAAATTTCAGCTTTAACAGGCTCCTGTTAAAAAGTATTTATTCAGTTTTGCCAATCATAAAGCCAGCGTTAAGGACCCGGCGGAAATGGGAATCCTTTGTAAGAACTAGCGGGACATATCTGTCTTCCGGAAACGGTAACCTGATGCTGATAATCTTACGGACCATGACCGATCCCGGGGTCCCCAGCCTCAGGATATAGAATCCTTCTTTCCGGTTCTCCGGGATGCTGGTGAATTCATGATAGCCGCGCTCCAGCATACCTTCGGCCAGGAGTTCAATGAGTCTTCCGTTCATATCAAATACCGCGAGACGGACCGGCTGAACGCCTGCGGAATAGAATATGATCCTCGGTTCACTGATGAATAGCTTGGAACTGGCGCTGAAAAGGATATCCCCCGCTTCGCCCGCCTGACGCTCATCCAATTTCATTTTCGAGCTCACATTATTTGTTAACGCACCTGGATCAGCAACAGGATGGTACATCTCAACTGTGTTTAACCTCTCATTTGCCTGATCGGCACCGCCGATGGCATATACTTTTCCATTTGCCGTGTCGGCAGCAAGACCCCACCTCAATGTTGGAATTGAAGTTTTTGTTGTCCAACTATTTAAGTACGGATTATATTCTTCAACGGATGAAATTAAATCTTGAAAGCCGGAACCTCCGCCAATCGCAAATATTTTCCCCCCTACAACAGCCACGCCCATTCCAAATCTGGCAGAAGGCATGTCCGACTTTTTCGTCCATGTATCTGTTTCCGGATCATATTCCTCAACTGTTGAGAGACCTGCAAGGGTATTGTTGAAAGCACCTCCGATGGCATAAATCTTTCCATTCACCGCTGACAAACCAAAACAGAATCTTGCCGTTGGCATGTCCGACTTTTTCGTCCATGTATCCGCGACAGGATCATATTCTTCCATAATCCTGTATGCTTCATTCCATCCGGTTGGCGCCCCGCCAGCCACATAAATCTTCCCGTTCACAGCACAGGCTGATGCCATTATTCTCGGAACAGGCATATCTGCCTTTGCTGTCCATGCGTCTGTTGACGGATCATATACGTAAGTGCTTGAAAGAGCTGCTCCCATCAGATCAGGTGAACCTCCAAAAACATATATCTTGTTGTTCACTATTGCGGCGGCAAAATTCATACATGATCGGGGCAGATCTTCCTTTTTAGTCCAGCTGTCTTTAATTGGATCATACATTTCAACCGTTGAGAAAGACCGGGTTGGAC
>DSDZ01000297.1 GCA_011048475.1 Bacteroides sp.
GGTAAAAAAGCCCGTATCAAAGAAAAGAAATTCTAGCTCCTACAGCTTTTCCGCTTCCTTCCTGGCATTCTCCAGGATCCTGTCAGCCCTTTCCTCCGCCTCGCGGATCATGTGATCCGATTGTTTCACTGCCTGGCCCCTCAGCTCATCGGCCGCTCTCCTGGCCGCAGCTTTTTTAAGGGGATTGTTCCCCGCCTCTTTTACAAGCCGCTCGCCCTGTTGCTCCGCCTCCTTCACCAGCTCGTCCCCTGCTTTCCTCGCCTCTTCCATGATCCTGTCCGCTTCCCTTTCGGCATCGCTGATGATCTGATTCGCTTTTTCACCGGCTTCCTCCCGCACGTCCGCTTCCACCTGGTCCAGTTTTTCACGCACCTGTTCCTCTACGTCCTTTTTCACAGTTTCCCCGCCTGACCTGAAGTTGTCACGGAGATCGGTGGTGATCTCCGGATCCCCGAAAGTCCCTCTGATCCAGGCCTTCACTTTGATCACATCGGACTGAGGGATCTGCAGGCCTGCCCCGGCTGCCAGTGCGGATAATCCCTGCATCATCTGCGCCGCCCCCTCCCCCAGGTCCGATTTGGCGATGGACATATCCAGCTGGTAGTCCATCGTCCGGTCAATCCCGTGCGATCCTGAGGCGGTGATCCTGGAATTATCGAAATCGATGTCAAACGGATCCACCATGACCCTCCCGTTCAGGACAGTGAACCTCAAATCCACTTCGTCAGGGGCCATGTTCCGGAATTTTTCATTCTTCAGGATCTCGCTCAGCCTGACGAAGGACTTCAGGTTGTAAACCTGCAGGCCCTTCGTGAAGAGTTTGCCTTTTGCATTGATGGTGGAGAAAAGCGGGGTGAATGTTGCATCCAGGAGCGACCGGTAGTTCATTTCCACATTGGCAGTTCCCCTGCAATACCCCGCCATGGGGGCCAGTCTTTCCACGGTAACGAAAGTCTCATACGCAGAAGGAATATCCACGCCTTTTATATCCAGTACCAGATCCGCATCGGCATATTCCCCCCTGGTATCCACCGTTCCCGAGGTGCGGACATTCCCCTCGAGCACATCCAGATCCAGGCCGTCCAGCCGGGCGGTCCCCTCCATAACCCGCATGGCTCCGTGGATATTTTCCACTTCGATATCCTGATAGATCACTTTCTTCAGGTCAAGGTTCATATGAAAATCAATGTTTTCGGGGATCCTGAACGCAGACGGTTCGGCTTCGGGTTCAGCCGGGACCCCCGTGGCAGCTGTATCCGGTTCCGCCGGTGGCGCTTTTTCCGGCTGGGTATCCTGATCGGCGGATGTCTCTGTTTCGGACGCTCCCTTTGCCGCTTGCTGCTCCGCAGGTTGTATCCGGGAAGTGTCCACCGCTGTTTCCGGGAGCAGCTCATTCACATCAAGCAGCCCGGATCTCACATTCAGAGATCCTGATATGGTCTGCCCAGTAAATAGATAAGGAATGAAATTGGACAGTGTTCCTTCCATCTGAAGATCGGATGCACCCGCGGTGAGATCCATTTCAAGCAGGTTCACCACCCGGGGGGTGAACTCCATTTCCATCCGGTCCATGTGCACCGGCACAGGGATTTCCGGTGTGCTGAGCAGGACATCTTGCATCACCAGCTTTCCCTCCAGGTCCACCTTCTCATATTGTTCATTTTCGATGAATGAAAGCCGCGTGTTCCATCTGAGATCGGTCTCCAGTCTGCCGCCCAGCTCCAGTTCCTCCAGCGGGACCACCTCCCGGAGGGTTGAAAAATCGATGATCCCCATGGCCGTTCCGTCCACCTGCATATCACTGACCGGATGCGCCACATGGAGGACGATGTCAAAAGGATTCCCTCCCATCAGGAAATGGAACTTTTTCAGATCCAGGGTGGAGAGATCCATGTCCGTCCCCCGGTAGTCCGCCTGCAGCTCGATCTGTACATCGGATACATCTTTCGGAAGGTCCGGATAGGAGAAATAACCGTCATGGACCACCAGTGCCAGGGTTGCAGCGGGAAGGATCGTGTCTTTCATGGTCCCCTTGACATCCCCTTCAAGCTGAAGACTGCCGCTGGTTTTCAGGGAACCGAATTCATTGAGGTAGATGGCCGGCACCATGGATAGCAGCGATCCGAAGCTGGTCTCCCGTGAAAAAAAATGCAGATCCATCTCCATGGCCCCGTCCTCCAGCAGGGATACCACCCCTTCCGTCCCGAGAACCAGTTCATTCAACCGGATTTCATTCTCTTTCAGGGTGTAGACGTTGTTGACCAGATCCGCCGCGGCGGTCAGGTCCAATCCGAATACAGCATCTTTCAGGTAGCGGATCCCGCCGACCTTTGCCTGCACCCCTTCTGCCGCCAATTCCAGGACAAGATCGGTCTGATCCATGGAAAAATCCCCGGACAGTTCCAGGTCCAGGTCCT
The DNA here is from genome assembly GCA_011048475.1 of Bacteroides sp. Classification (GTDB taxonomy): domain Bacteria; phylum Bacteroidota; class Bacteroidia; order Bacteroidales. Next base: position 2,418 of record DSDZ01000297.1, read on the forward strand.
GCAGCATCGCTTCCATTTCGCTTTCAGCATCCTCGTACCTGATCCGTCCGTCCATGATCGCCAGCCTGTTCAATTGTATTTTGACGGGGATTTCTTCTTTCTCTGCTGCGGTTGCGGGTTTGGATTCAGTAGTTACGTCGGTCTTCTCCGCCTTATCTTCTGTGGATTTCTCCTGCGTTTCGGCCGCCGATATCATAGATTTTTTCGCTTCCTCCTGAGATTCGCCTTTTTCTTTTGCCCCTCCTTCCGGCTTCCGGGCGATGTCCCAGCTGGCCGAACCGTCCTCCAGCACCACCGCATTGATCACCGGCCGGTCGAGGATCACCGCTTTTACCTCCACATCCTTACGGATGGCGCTGAACAGATCCACCCTGACCTCGAACCGGTCCATCCCCGCCAGGGTATCCCCCTCAAACGGTTCCAGTCCCACCACCGAAAAGGCGCGCAGGTTCACGCTCAGATCCGGGAAACCCCTGAACAGGGAGATCCCGATCCCCGACCAGTCCACCGTCGCATGCACCTGCTTGTTGATCTGCTCCTTCACAAATGACTCGATCCTGGACCTGAACAGGAGCGGTACGGTGATCAGCAAGAGCAGCAATACACCCAGTGCAATCA
>DSDZ01000050.1 GCA_011048475.1 Bacteroides sp.
ATCATGCTCCACGAGTCCAGGTGAAAATTCCAGATGGCTCTGCTGTGGTGGGTGATCACGGGAGGCCTGATCTCTTCGAGGATTTGCAGGATGGCCTCATTTTGCTCCAGCTCACCGCTTATCTCCGAGAGCACCTGGCTTACCACAAGACCCAGCTGATTCTGCTTGGACACTATTGAGTCCCTGATCCAGTAAGCCTGCAGGCCCACCAGGGCCAGCATGGCCAGGCTCAGAAATACAGTGACGATCCACAGCAGGGTACGGCTCATGGTTCAAAGATAAATCACCCCGGCGGTTCCGGGGATGTGATTTAACAAAGTTTAACATCCTTTAAATCTATGTAACTATATTCTCACCTAGATTTGTAATGTGAACCTGTACAGCAAAGACATACGTAAGCAATAGCAGGCGATTTGGTTTAGTTTTAGGGTTAATGTGAAAAACTGTCTGTCCTCCCGGCGGACAGTTTTTTTTTGGCCCGGTTTCCCGGAATGGATAACTTGCAGAAAAAGGGATCAGTTGACTGCCAGGGACCATCATGAGATTCTCGGGATTTCCCGCGGTGCTTCGGTGAAAGAAATCAAAACAGCTTACCGGAAGCTGGCATTGAAATATCATCCCGACAGGAACAGGTCCCCCGGTGCCAGAGAAAAATTCCAGGAGATCAAATCTGCCTATGAATATTTAATGGCCCGACAGGGACAGGTGACCCGGGAGACTGAATCATATGATGACCTGATCGCAAGGGAAGTTATGCGCCGTGACCGGGAGAGGAGATACCACCAGGCCAGGGCCAGACAGAAAAAGAGGGAAGAGGAAGCCAACTATTTTAACCGTCCCGAGTGGCACGATCCCATCCTGCTTCTGCGGTACATGCTACACATTTTTGCATTGTTCTTCGCTTTCGCAGCGATTCTATTCCCCGTTGTTACCGCCATCGTATCTGACCCTGCAAGCCTGGCCGGCACCTTCTTCTTCATCCTGATCGGTGTATTTCTCCTGGTTTATATATACCAGCAGCGGAGGACCTGGTTCAGGCTGGGAAAATTCCATACGCGATGGAAAGATGTGACCGGGTTCTTTCAGATGGGAGATGGACATGCATCCGGTCAGCCGTGTTATTACACTGCGGAAGGGACCGCCAGCGGAAAGCCTTATTGGATCGAGTTGTTGAAGACCGTTGATATCAGGGTCCGTTCCTATGGCGCCCTGGATCACGAGGCCAGGTATCAGAACCGGGTGAAAAAAATTGCGATTCCCAGAAGCGTCAGGGCCCAGTTTTTTCATCGGCTCTCCTCCCTGATCAAGGTCATGGCCATCATCGGATTTATCCTGCTGTTTCCGGTGGACAGTCTGGTCTGGCGGTTCGTGGCAGGAATGGCTGCCGGGGGGATCCTCTCGCTGGTCATGCTGACCACCGCCGGGGTGAAATCCAAGGTAAGTTATCTGCTCACTCCCAGCCTCCTGATCAAATCCCTGATCTGGCTTGTTGCTCTCTGCCTGGTAAGCGTGGTGGGCCCCGGCTTCAATATCAGGCTTTCCGGGTATGTGTATATTGTGGTGGCGGGCCTCTTCCTCCTGCTGGATATGGTCTTTGACCTGGTCATGGGACTGTTCCCTTTTTACTCCAAACTGTTCCGTCCGCTGATCCCTCAGGAATCCAGGCTCCGGTCACTGTACAGGGAAGGGTACCAGAATTACCAGGAACTGCCTGTCTATTCCGTGTTCTTCCCGATCTTCAAATGGTTGTTCTGAAATGATCACCAGATCCAAAGCCGCTCCTGGTTCCTGAGTTTCTTTATATCCACCGGGACACATATCCTGACCGTGGGAAGGGATCCGACCTGTTTTAAAAATACGTTGATATTGTCAGGATGAATCTCTCCCTGGATGTGTATCAGGTAATCCAGGTTCTTCAGTTCATCCAGGAACAGGCCCTGATCCGACCGGTTCCTGATGATCCTGTAGGTGAGCAGGGTTTCTTCATCCTGCCATGCGAACAGGGAGAAATACTGGTCTACTCCCAGCCTTTTGTGGTGGAGCTTCAAATCGTCCTGCTTTTCAAAATCCATGTCCAGCGCCCGGTTGATGGCCCAGCAGATCCTGTAATCGGGATCATCCGACACCAGACCGAGAAGACAATAATCTTCCCGGATCGCCATGGACAGTTTGTGTTTTTTCACGGTCACCTGAAGGGAATCGGTTTTCCGTAAATTTAAGCAATCAGGAGCAAATTATAACGGTTACCGGAGATCTTCGGACGGGGCGGTGTGGACGGCGGCCAGTGCTTTTTTTGCCGCCCGCTGTTCGGCCTCCTTCTTGGACCCCCCTTTCCCGGTTCCTTGCTGTTTCCCGTTCAGCAACACCGAAGCAACGAAGGAGGGGAAAGTGGCATGCGAGCTGTGTTCCTCCTTGCTTTCGAATACCACCTCCATCCGGTATTTCTGTGCCCATTCAATCATCCTGCTTTTGTAATCGGGATCTTTTTCCACCAGCTGCAGCAGGTCAACATGCTTCTGAATGACCTTCCGGATAAAGAATCTTCTGGCAGTACGGTAACCCCTGTCCAGGTATATGGCTCCCATCAGCGCCTCGAGCACATTCCCGTACAGATGTTTCGCCTGGTTCCTGGCCGGATCGGTATGCGGGATCATTCCGGGGATATCCATCTTTTCGGCCAGCCAATCCAGGTTTTTGCGCTTAACGATCCTGGCCCGCAGCTTGGTCATGAATCCTTCATCCTTACCGGGAAACTTCCGGAATAGGAAATCGGCCACAATGGCATCAATCACTGCATCGCCGAGGTATTCAAGGCGTTCGTTGTGGAGACAGGCATCTTTGTCCAGCGGGAGTCCGGCCGATTTCGGAATAACAGCCATCCGGTAATGGGATAATCTCAGGGGAAGGAATCCCAGCATGCGGATCAGGGGGAACAAGAAATGGTGGTCTTTCAATCGGTCAGCCGTTAAACTTCCTGAAAATGACGGAAGTATTGTGCCCCCCGAAACCGAAGGTATTGCTC
>DSDZ01000227.1 GCA_011048475.1 Bacteroides sp.
CCCTTGTTCCTGTTGTAGGATCTTCCGCCTTCATTCACGATGTCGGTGCCTTTTCCGATCATTTCCATGATCCATACCTCAGCGGGATCTGCAATGGAGAGTGATTCACCGGAACTGGCATACCCGTATTCGGCTACCAGTTCCCCCATGATATGGATGGCCTCCCTGGCGGTCCTTGCCCGCTGCAGGGCGATGTACATCAGGCTACCGTAATCCATGATCCCGGTGGTGTCCACCAGCTCCGGTCTGCCTCCGTAGGTTGTCTCACCGATGGCCACCTGGTGTTCGTTCATATTTCCCACCACCGAATAGGTATGAGATACCTGGGGAATCCTTCCCAGGAACCTGTTGGTATCCCATTCATACACATCCAGCATGGTCCCGGCAGGATAGTCGGCTGCCGGCCTGAAATAGAGTTCTCCGTACAGGACATGGGAATCGGCCGCGTAGGTGATCATCGAACTCCCGTTCAACGAGGCAGCGGGGGTAACCAGGAAATTGGTGCATCCCGACACCTCGGGGGTGCTCAGTAAGGCGGCCAGGGCCGCTGTGGTATAAAAAAATCTTTTCATTGCTCGTTTCATAAGTACATGGTTCGAATTATCAGGACGTCAAATATTCCAAATTTCTTTTTAACTACCAAGCGACCATATTTCATAACATGCCTTTTTGGCCGGAAGGACCCTTATCTTGTTTGAAAGGCATGTGACATGATCTCCCCGCGCTCCTCGTCCGTAAGCCTGTCAGGTTGTTCAGCGCGTGCTTCCCGTAAGCAAATGCAGGTTTCCCCAGTTCACTGACAGTTCACTGACAACATTTATTCCAAAATACAGTTTCGTCGGATTGTACGCGATAAAATTCTTCATGTGTTGATCATTGTTTCTCCGGTTGATAAATCACACCCGTGCTGAGGTCCTTTTTCCCTCCGGTGACACTGGACAGGCAGTTGATTTCGTTCCGGATCCGGAGCACTCCCAGAAAAGCGAAGACCAGCGCTTCCTTGAATTCCACCAGCAGCCTGCCGGGGATCACACACCGGGTGCCGGTCAGGTATTCTAACCTTTCTATCAGAAAATTGTTCAGCGCACCTCCTCCGGTCACCAGCACCGGTCCGGTGCTTGCCCGGGCCAGGGAGGAGGCGATTTGGATGCCGATGTGTTCCACCACTGTGGCCATCAGATCGGCGTGGCGCGCGATGCAGGGCTCCAGCAGCGGTATGAATTCCCCTCGGAACCACTCGATCCCCAGTGATTTGGGGGGAGGGGCACTGTAGTGGGCCAACCGGTTCAGGGAGCCGAGCACGGAATCGATCACCCGGCCCCGGCGGGCGATGGACCCTCCTCTGTCGAATGCCGACCCGGCCTTGCCTGCCAGCCAGTTGAGGGCCACGTTTGCCGGACAAATGTCATAGGCGATCCGGCTTCCCTGCTGGCTTTCATATGAGATGTTGGCAAATCCGCCCAGGTTCAGACATGCGCCATATTCCCCGAACAACAGCCGGTCACCCACAGGCACCAGCGGTGCACCCTGTCCCCCCTGTGCCACATCGGCTGTCCTGAAATCACTCACCACGGTCAGACCGGTCTCCGCGGCCATGATTTCCCCGTTTCCTGCCTGGAATGTCATCCCGATCCCGGGCCGGTGAATGATCGTGTGACCATGGGAAGCGATCATGTCAGGATTCAGCCTGTATTTTCGGTGGAAGGCATTGACCTGAAAAGCGAAAAAACGGCCCAGCTCCGCATCGATCACGCTTGCCGCATCCCGGTCCCACCTGCGGTTGGCTGAAAGTTTCCGGTGGATGGCGGGAGGATAGGGGATGGTTTCGGCCCGGAGGATCCGGTACTTCCATCCGGAACGCTGCAGGGAGAAATGACAGCAGGCGAGGTCCGCTCCGTCCAGGGAGGTCCCGGACATGATCCCGGTTACCGTGTATTCCGGGCCGGTTTTGGGAGCAGTTACCAACGGAAAGTGGTGTGGTAGAGGTTTACGTTCCCGCAGGCGTCGGTCACATACAGCTCCAGCTCGTGCAGCGACCCATGATCCACTCGTGCGGGGTCCAGCACGCAGGTCAGGAGTTCGTTTTTCGGGTCATATTCGAAAAGGGCCCAGTCGTTGTCGATAAATCCCTCGTACTGGTCGATTCCCGAAAGGTCATCAATGATCTGGAACCGGATCGAGGAAGCCCCCCTGAAGTCACCCGCAACCCGCCAGTCCAGCGGGACGATCTCGGGAGGGATGGTGTCCATGACGACGCCGTAGGTGCCAAAACTGCGCACCTCGGCGGTGACAGCCCCTTCACTGAAGGTCCCTCCGGCGTAGGATTTTTCCCCGTCCTGATCGATCCTGACCAGGCAATACCTGTCCGGATGTGCCGGATCCGGGGATTCTGTCATGACGGAAAGCCGGAAGGGGAGGTGGACCGGGGTTTCCGGTGAGTGGATACGGTAGAGGCCGGAGTGCATTCCATCGGGAGCGGGTTCAGCGGAGAAGCTGAAATCCAGATCTTCATACAACGCATATGCCGGGATTTCCAGCTGCACCCCATCGCTGCTGAACCGGTTGATCCTGTGATACGGCATCCGCCGGACAGACTCATCAACGGAGTTTTTGACGAATGGCTGGGCTGGTATTCCCCTGATCCTGAACTGGAGTTCCGAGCTGTTTCCAGCCACGTCGGAGGCAACAATGCGGATGTGGTAATCCCCGTCAGGCCGGATCCTGATCATCCCGTCCGAAACCAGGTCCCTGTAAATTCGCAGCCTGTCGTTGGGGAGGCGGTAAAGCCGGTGCACTTTGGCTCCCGAGGTATACCGCTCGCCATAATCGATGTGTGCATTGATGAACCGGGTCTCTGAAAAAGAGAATTCGTCCAGCACATGGCTGTATACAGGATCCCCGTTCACATAGAGTGACAGGGTGTATACACCGCACCTGTTGGGTGCTCCGTCCAGGTAATCAAAAACCTCCGCACCCACGCCGATGGTCCCCCCGGCCTTCACTTCCGGAAA
>DSDZ01000169.1 GCA_011048475.1 Bacteroides sp.
CCTCTTACCTGTGGCAGGACAATTCCTTCCTGAGCACTTTGGAGGTGACCGGATACGGATTATACTGGGTGGAGGTCTCAAATGCATTCGGCTGTCCGGGTCGGGATTCTGTATATATCGATTTTCCGGTCAGTGACGGCGAAATGGTTACAGAATGGGGCCAGGTCAGGGTCTTCCCCAATCCGGCGGAAGAATTCATTCACGTGGTACTGGACCTGGACCAGGAAAGGGAGATCATCCTGGAAATATATACCACTGTGAATTCTCTGGTATACAGGGAAGAGCTGGACCGGACAGAATTTGCCGAAAGAAATATTCCGGTCGGGCACCTTGCCCCGGGGACGTATTTTCTGCGGATCACCATGGATCATATACCGCATTCGGTCCCAGTAATCGTAAAATAGTTTCCGGAAAGGGAAGTCCAGAAAGATCAATAAACGACATCCGGGTTAATTCAAAACCCTTCAGGCTGTATTCTCAACAGGATACATTGTGATTGAAGCCGGGGAATCCTATCTTTGGGATAAATTGATGGATCCCATGAAAGCAAAAACCGTCATCATTCTCCTGCTTGCGGTCCTTCTGATCATCTTCGCACTGCAGAACACGGAGCTCATCCATGTGAAATGCCTGTTCTGGGGAATCAATATCCCCCTGGCCCTGCTGATCTTCGTTTGTTTTGCCGTGGGGGTGGTCATCGGGATCATCTTGCCCAGAGGGGGGACGAAGAAAAAGAAAGTGGAAAAAACAGCATCTCAGTAAGCATGGCGCGATTCATGAAAGACCGGACCGCCTCGCAAGGGCAGGTCCCCGGCTCACTGATCCTGATCGGCGAACAGAAAATGGACCATCCGGTGATCAGGCTGATCGAATATGATGCCGAAGAGCTGGTCGAGAAAGAGTTGAAGTCCATCGATGAAGCCATCCCCTGCATTGAATCTGAAAAAGTATCATGGATCAATATCTACGGGCTCCATGATCTGCAGCTGATCGAGCGGGTGGGCGAGATATTCGGGCTTCATCCGCTGTTTTTGGAAGACTTCATGAACACCGACCAGCGTCCCGGGTATGTGGAGGGAGAGGCGTACAATGCTTTGATATTAAAGATGTTAAGGTATGATGAAGGAGCAAAAAACATCACCTCGGAGCAATTCACACTGGTGCTGGGTTCGCATTATGTACTCACCCTGCAGGAACAACCCGGAGACGTATTCAGTCCGGTCAGGGAAAGGATCCGGATGAAAAAGCGGAGGATCAGGCTGAATGACAATGATTACCTTGCCTATGTACTGCTGGACACCATCGTGGATAATTACATGATCGTGATCGAGTCCATCGGGAGGCAGATCGAGGAACTGGAAGGGAAGCTCTTCGGAGATCAGGATAAAAAAGTGGTGGAAGAGATCTACAGGTTGAAGACCGAGCTCTCCTTTCTCCGAAAGTCGGTCAGACCGGTGAAGGAGATCATGTTCCAGATCATGAAATCCGACCGGTCCTTCTTCCGGGAGAAGCACCGGAGTTACCTCAGTGACCTGAATGACCTGGTCACACAGGCCACCGATGCCATCGAACTTTACAGCGGGATGATCTCGGACCACCTGAACATTTACAGTACGAATGTGAACAACCGCATCAACTCGGTGATGAAGGTGCTGACCATCTTTGCTTCCATTTTTATCCCGCTCACATTCATCGCCGGGATCTATGGAATGAACTTCAGGTACATGCCCGAACTGGAATTCAGGTATGGTTACCTGGTATTCTGGATCGTTGTGGCGGGCATTGCCATAGGTTTGCTGATCTATTTCAGGAGGAAGAGATGGCTTTAGTCGCCCGAACGCGGGGCTATGAACTGCAGCATTGCTTTTTATTTAATGACATATTCTGAATCTATAATAGACCTGCCATGATTAAAAAAATGATCCTGCTTGCCCTGTCCGGCCTGCTTTTCTGCATTTCCACAACCCACGGAGCGCTGACATTCAAAGAGATCCGCACGGCTTCCGACCGGGTGATCGTTGCCTTTTTCACCAGCGACACGGTTGATCTGACCGAAGTGGACACCGGTGACCTGTCCCAATGGAAGATCAACGGTCAGCCGCCCCTGGGCATCCATCGATATGCGATGCAGGCCGATGCATGCGACCACCACGTCTATCTGGAAACCATGCCCCTTAAGGAGGGCACCACATACAGGGTGGAAAGCCCTTACGGAACAAAGGAATTCACGTTTTGGGAACGGACCATCTTCTGCGAATCCATTAAAACGAACCAGGTGGGATACAGTGCGCTCTCGAAGATGAGGTATGCAAATTTTGCCATCTGGCTTGGAACGGGCGGAGCCGTGAAGATTGAGGGCGATCTGCCGGTCTATGAGGTGTTTCATGCGAACAGCGGAGAGGTGGTCGCATCCGGCAGGCTGAAAGAGACTGGTGAGGATGCCTCCTCGGGGGATTTTGTGTACCGCATCGACCTTTCCTCTGTTCCCGAAGGCGGACCTTACCGGATCGCGGTGAAAGGTTTCGGATGTTCGTACCCCTTCGGGGTGGGTGGTGATTTTTCAAAGATGCTGGCATATACCATCTTCCGCGCGCAGTACCTGCAGCGGTGCGGCTGTCCGATCCACGAACCGGATATCAGGAAAAATCCGTGTCATACCCTGATTTACGATGTGGATGGTCCCATCGGGGAAGCCAATATTGATGTGACGGGAACTGAGAGGACATTCAGGTGCTATGGCGGGTATCACGATGCAGGGGATGCCGACCGGCGTGCTTACCACATGGCCAACCCGCTGATCAACCTGATGATATACGAGGCATTCCCGGAGTATTTTACAGACGGGCAGTACCGTATTCCGGGTGATTTCACCGAGGACTACCGGATCCTGAACTACGAGAACGGGATCCCGGACCTCATCGACGAGGCGGAGTGGGGGACCCTGGCATGGGAGTACCTGCAGAATGAGGACGGGAGCATTCATTTCGGCACGGAGACGA
>DSDZ01000170.1 GCA_011048475.1 Bacteroides sp.
ATAATGACCTGCGGGATTCGGTTCCCATGACGGAAATCCCCCTGTATGTAGGGAGATCGGATGAGAAGGGGAACTTCAGCGTGAACAATCTGAGACCAGATCTATACAAGGTGTTTGCACTGAAGGACGGGAATTACAACCTGTTATACGATTTGCCCACTGAAGTGATCGGTTTTCTGGACACCGCGCTCCGTGTGGATGCGGAATTTGCACGATCCATCCTGGTATCTTCAGGGAAGCCGGATTCGGCAGAAACGGATTCCCTGGTGGGGGATCCCATCACCGCGGTGCCACCTCCTCCTGGCCGGGATCTGACTGAAGAGGAGACAGGTGGGACCGGGGCGGATACAACGGGACTGTCCGCCGATACACTGTTTCAGGAAGGACCGGATCTTAATTCCATCTACATTGACCTGGTGCTCTTTACGGAAGCATCAAAGATCCAGTATATTACAGATTCCAGGAGGGATGATCGCAGGCGGATGGAAATCACATTTTCCCTCCCGGTAACCGACAGCTTCAGTTACCGAAAGGTCCCGGATGCGCCGGAAAACGATTCCTGGCTGCTGGAACATCTCAGTTCAGGCCGGGACACACTGACATTGTGGATCAGGGATTCGTCGGATTATAAAAAGGATACCCTTATTCTGCAGGTTTCGTACACGGTCAGGGATACGGCAGGCATTTTTGTCACCGCCACGGACACCCTGCAGTTCACATACAGGGAAAGAAGGACGGGGCGGGAAAGGGGGAAGGCGAAGGAAGCCGCAGAGGAAAAACTGGAAATTTCGACCATCCGCAGCAGGGGCCAGCAGCACCTGAACAGCGATCTTGCACTGAATTTCAACTTTCCCCTGACAGCATTTAACGACTCCCTGATCAGCCTCTTCTACATCCCTGATTCAGTGGAAGTTCCTGAGCCTTTCAGGATCTTGCCGGACTCAATGTCGCTCACCCGGGCATGGATTTCGGCCAACTGGAAATCCGCTTCAAAATACAGGCTTTTCATGCTGCCCGGGGCCATTGCGAACCTGTACAACCTTCCCCACGACACCCTGGATGTTTCTTTCACTACCCGGGACATTGAATATTACGGACAGATCAACCTGAACCTGGACAGTGTTCGAAACCGGGTGATCATCCAGCTGATGAACAGGGAGCAGGTCCACTTGGCCAGGGTCGTTGAATCGGACGGAATGGTGGTGTTCAGTTACCTGACGCCCCAGGAATACACCATCAAATTCATTCATGACATGAACGGGAACGGGAAATGGGATACAGGCGACTACCTGAAGCACCTGCAACCCGAACCGGTAGAATTCCTGGGAACATCCATTATGGTCCGCTCCAACTGGGAGCATGAGGAGTCCATGCGGCTGGAGAAATAAATTAGCGGCCAGCCTCCTGGTCGAGGTGTTTCCAGATCAGGGCAGCTGCTCCGAGCACGGCGATATTCCTGCTGAGAAGGGCCGAGGGGACGATATCGATCTTGTCCCGGTAAATGGGCAGCAGGTGCTCTTCCATACTTCGCTTGGTGGGATTGATGATCCACCTGCCCGCCTTGGCCAGTCCCCCGAATAAAAAGATTTTGGAAGGACTGATGTGGGCCACGGAATCGGCCAGGCTGCGGCCCAGAAGAAATCCGGTTTTTTCAAAAGCCTTGATGGCAATGGGATCCCCCTTCTCGGCCAGGGTGGTGATCATTCTCGGACTGAGCCTGGAAAAGGTGATTTTCCTGAATTCGCTTTCTGTGGTTTCCTCGGCAAGGAGCTCGAAAACGGTGCGTTTGATGCCCGTGGCCGAGACGTAAGTTTCCAGGCATCCGCGCTTGCCGCATCCACACTGGCGCCCGTTGTCCACAGCCCTGACATGTCCGAGTTCTCCCGCAAAACCGTCGCTTCCGTAGATGAGCTCCCCGTTGACCACCAGGCCGCTTCCCAGTCCGGTACCCAGCGTGATCATGATGAAATGGTCGAGCCCTTTCGCTGCTCCGAACAGCAATTCACCCAGTGCTGCGGCATTGGCATCGTTTGTGAGCACGGCGGGGATCCCGAATTCTTTTTCGATCAGTTTTACAAGTTCGATTTTGCCTTTCCAGACCAGGTTGGGCGGATATTCAATGGAACCGGTGTAATAATTCCCGTTGGGGGCCCCTATACCGATCCCCCGGATAACAAATCCGTCCTTTTTCCGGTCGGTATGGGCATCCAGATGCCGGTGAAGTGCGATGATGAAATCTTCGATGACTTTGTAATCCCTGGTGCTGATCTCATCCTCAAGAAAGATTCTACCCGCTTGATCCACAAGGCCATATTTTGTATATGTTCCCCCGATGTCGACCCCCAAAACCACATCCCTGTTCATAATAGCTGGTTACTGGTTCATGTTCAAAAGTAATAAATATCAGTTATTCACACTCTGGGAATCAACACATAATATTGCGCTTTATGGATGTTTATGTTAAATTCGCTGGGATAACAAATTCTTACGCGGATGAACAACTTCATTGTACCGGTCGATTTCTCAATCGATTCACTGAAAGGCCTGGACTGGGCGGTGATCTTTTCCAGGAAAAAACAGATCCACATACAGTTGGTGTACGTACTGACCAACAGCTCCAACTTTCAGCCCAGGGTAGTGGAACAGGAACACAAATATGCCCATGCCGAATTCAGCAAACTGATGCAGGAATACGAGCCCAGACTAGGGAACGATTCCAGGATCAGTTTCATCATCAAGAAAGGAAAAGTATACAGGGAGGTGGTGAACCAGGTGAATTCTTACAGTGACGCGGTGGTTTCGGCATCCACACACGGTGCATCAGGTTTTGAAGAGCTTTTTGTGGGCAGCAATGCACTGAAGATCATGTCGGCCACCGAAAAACCGGTCTTCACCCTGCGGCACTCCCCCGTACCCTCAGGGGTGAAAAAGATCGTTGTCCCGATCAAGCTTCACGTGGATACAAGGCAAAAGGCTCCCATCGCGGGCGATCTTGCAG
>DSDZ01000399.1 GCA_011048475.1 Bacteroides sp.
TGTTTGCGACCATGTGGTCGGAACACATCTCCTACAAAAGCTCCATCAAATGGCTGGAGGGAATGCCTGTGGAAGGGAAGAATGTTTTTGTGAAGGCAAGGGAAGAAAATGCAGGAGTGATTCACATCAATGATGAGCTGGCCTGTGCTGTAAAAATGGAATCCCATAACCATCCCATCGCGGTGGATCCGAGACAGGGAGCGGTTGGCGTGGGTAACGTGAACCGGGATATCCTGACCATGGGAGCGGAACCTGTGGCGCAGCTGAATGTGCTCAGGTTTGGTAACCCGAAGCACAGGCATATCCGGGATATGGTGAATTCGGTGGTTACAGCGCTTGGCAGTTATTCGAATAATTTCGGGGTACCCGTGGTAGGGGGGGAGATCCTTTTTGATGACAGCTACAATTACAACCCGCTGATCAATATGATGAGTGTGGGGATTGTCCGTAAGGAGCGAATGACCAGGGCTGCATTTACCAGTGCTAACCATGTGCCGGTCCTGCTGGGGATGAAGACATCCGGCAGGGGGGTGCACGGAGCGGGTTTTGCCTCGAAAGCTTTGCAGAAAAAGGGACAGATGATCCCGGAATCCCAGGTGGCCGATCCGGCTTATGGCAAGATCCTGATGGATTGTATCAGGGAGATCATTGACCATGGGCTGGTCCGTGGCATGCAGGATATCGGAGCGGGCGGAGTGCTTTGTGCGGCTGCTGAAATGGCCTTCAGGGGAAGAAAGGGAGTGAAGCTGCAACTGGAGCGTATTCCTGTCCTGCGGGATGATATCGATCCGCTGGAGATCCTGCTTTCCCAGACCCAGGAGCAGATGATGCTGGCTGTGGATAAGCAGGATTTAGACAAGGTCAGGGAGATCGCTGAACGCTGGGGACTGGAATGTGCTGCAGTGGGAACAGTCACCAATGAGCAAAGGATCAGGATCCTGAAGAACACGGAATCTTACGGCGATTTACCCGTGGAGTTGCTGGTCAGGGGAGGAGGTGCACCGGTATACATCAGGGATATGAAGCCAAGAGGGAAGAAGCCGCGCGTGGTGAATGCCGATGAAGTGCCCAACCCGGGAAACCTGAAGGAGATCGCCAGGAAGATGGTCTCCCTTCCGAACATTGCTTCCAGAAGATGGATCTACGAGCAATTCGATACCATGGCCGGATTGTCCAACCTGAGCAGTGAGTATGCCTCGGATGCCGGGATCGTTAAGATCAGCGGCCAGGATCTGGCGCTGGTTCTGAGTGTGGATGGCAATTACCGTTATGGCAGGCTGGAACCCAGGAAGGGAGCCATGATCGCAGTGGCCGAGGCTGCCAGGAACATCATATGCTCGGGTGGACGTCCCCTGGCAGTTGCCGATTGCCTGAATTTTGGTGACCCGTCCGATCCTTTTGTTTATCATGATTTTGCGGAGAGTGTGAAGGGCATCAGCGAAGCCTGCCGGAAAATGGAGATCCCGGTAGTGGCGGGCAATGTGAGTTTTCATAACCTGACCCACAACGGGGAGGATATTGCTTCTGTGATCCCCACGCCGGTGATCGGAATGGTGGGAATGCTTGCCAGCCCGGATGATGTGATGACAGTCAATTTTAAGAAGAAAGGCGACATGATCTTTCTGATCGGGCGGTCCGACAACGATATCTCCTCCTCGGAATACCTTTCCTTTATGCACCTGATCCACGAATCGGCTGCGCCCGTATTTGACCTCGATTACGAAATGAAGATGCAGGGTGTGCTTGCCAGGCTCATTCAGGAGCGCCTGGTCAGTTCGGCCCATGACGTGTCGGTGGGGGGGCTCTTCATCGCACTGGTTGAGTGTGCGCTTCCGGCGGGACTCGGATTCGATGTGACCTCCCCGGCTGAGATCCGGGGCGATGCATTTTTATTCGGCGAATCACAGAGCCGTGTGGTGGTCAGTGTTTCTTCCGAAAAGGAGACGGATTTCCTGGATTTCATGATGGAATCGGGCATGCATTTTTCCGCCCTGGGCCATGTGACCAAGGAAGAGCTCCGAATTGACGATGTCTCTTTCGGGTTCATTTCAGATTATGCGCGGGATTTTGAAAACGCACTGGAAAAATTGCTGGGAGATTGATTCGTCCGGATTCCCTTCATACTAATAGTGATCACCGCTTCGTTAATTGAATAATGAAAAAGCTGCCCCTGATTGCTCTGATACTGCTTGTAACCGCCACCGGCTATTGCCAGGAAAAGAAACCCCGCAACCTGCCGGCTTTCGACCTGAAAAGACTCCATTTCGGTTTTACGGTGGGACTGAATACCATGGACCTGGGGATTCAGCGGAATTATGAAGCGGTTGATTTTGTATATGCAGATGTAAGCCGCATTTTGCCCGGATTCCAGGTGAGCATTGTGTCGGACCTGCGGCTGAGTGACAACTGGAATCTGCGGTTCCTTCCCGGGATCAGTTTCGGATCCAGGGAGGTAACTTACTATGAATATGATCAACAGCTGAACCACAGCACGGAACTGGTCAGCCTCAGCAACGTGGACAACCCGGTGGCCATCGGGCCGAGTTTCCTGGATTTCCCGCTACATTTCAAGTACCGTTCCGCCAGGGTGAACAATTACAGGCCGTATGTAGTGGGGGGACTGAACTTCCGTTATGACATGTCGGCGAAAAAGGAATATGACGGAGATTCCAATGAATACGTCAAATTCAAGCCGGCGGATCTTTACGTGGAGTTCGGGTTCGGCGTGGACACCTATTTAAGGTATTTCAAATTTGCTCCGGAGAGATCAAGCTGGCCATAGGCCTGCGGAATATCATCGACGATTTGGGCCGGCCGCCCCACTTCCAGTTTGTGGAGTCCATCGACAGGGTGACATCCTATATTGTCATGCTCAATTTCCATTTCGAGTAAGGCATTTCCAACCGCTGGTGTTGTTCCCGGCGGCATCATGGACCGCAGGGAGCGGTATCGGCCCGGCCTGAGATCCGGTCCCGTTTCCGGGCCTGCGCTTAGGAA
>DSDZ01000423.1 GCA_011048475.1 Bacteroides sp.
CTGTACTTACGGTCACCGGTCCCACCGTGATCGGTCCCATCCTGAGGAACATACGGCCCAAGCAGGAAGTGGGAAGCATACTGAAGTGGGAGGGAATTTTGGTTGATCCCATTGGTGCTCTGCTTGCAATCCTGGTCTTCGAAGTGATCCTGGTCACCGGGATCCAGCAGGCGGCCGCCGTAGTTGTTTTAAGTGTATTGCGGACAATTATTCTCGGTGCCATTACCGGGGGAGCATTTGCATTGCTGCTGACCTGGCTGATCAGGAAGTACCTGATCCCGGATCTGCTCCAGGAGTTTGCCACCTTAAGTTTCGTGGTGGCAGTGTTCCTGATATCAAATCAAATCCAGGAAGAATCCGGACTGTTCTCGGTAACCGTCATGGGAATCGTGATGGCCAACCAAAAGTTCGTCCCTGTAAAGAAGATCAAGGATTTTAAAGAGAACCTGACCGTACTGATGATCCCTGTGCTGTTTATTCTCCTCTCAGCCCGCCTGACAAGAAGCGATATTGAACTGATGAGCTATTCCGGGATCATCTTCCTGCTGATCCTTGTCTTTATCGGTCGCCCGCTGTCGGTTTTCGTATCCACCATTCAATCCAGATTAACTTTTCGCGAAAAGCTGTTCGTTTCTGCGGTGGCACCGCGGGGGATCGTGGCTGCTGCTGTATCTTCCGTGTTTGCCCTGAAACTCGCAGATGGAGGGGTTCCCCAGATCGAATACCTGGTCCCAGTAACGTTCATGGTAATCATCGGTACTGTGCTCCTGTACGGATTCTCTTCTGCTCCCCTTGCCAGGGTACTGAAAGTGTCCCAGTCCGATCCCAGGGGAGTGATCATTGCCGGTGCCCATTCATGGGCCCTGGAAATCGCCGCTGTTTTGCATGAGAAGGATTTCAGGGTAGTGGTTGTGGATACAAACAGGTATCATGTCAATCAGGCAAAAATGATGGGACTTCAGGCCTACCAGGAAAGCATCATTTCAGAGAAAGCGATCGACAGGCTGAACCTGGATGGGGTGGGCAAATTGCTGGCCCTGACATCCAATGATGAGGTGAACGCAATGGGCGTACTGCGATTTTCGGAAATTTTTGACAATGAAAATCTGTACCAGCTTCGTCCCGATATAAAAGAAGATGAGCGAGAGTTCTCCCCCCAGCACCTGCGGGGCAGATTCCTTTTCGGGAAGGAGGTCACTTTTACCAACCTGTCGCGGAAATTTTCCGAGGGGGCTGTTGTGAAGTCCACCCGACTGACCGCGGAATTCAGCTATGAGGATTTCATGGCCCGGTACGGGGAATCAATGATCCCGCTGTTCCTGATCGACCAGGGCGGCCAGCTTCTGCCTTTTACTTCCAGGGATGAGATCGTACCCAGGCAAGGGAACACGATCATTGCACTTGTAGATGCCCCGCAGACAGGGGCAACATGATCAGACCGTCACAACCGAATTCTCGCTGAAAAAATCATTCGGAACATACCTGTCGGCTGCGTTGTCATTGACCCAGACGGAGCCGTCCAGCAGGTACCTGAACTGGTATTCCTTTTCCCTCTCCAGGTCGATGGAAACTGAAAAATCCCCATTCTTCAGCATCTTCAGCGGGGTGCTTTTCTTGTCCCAGCCATTGAAGTCACCGGCCAGATTCACTTTTTTTGCCTTGCCCGCGTCTTCCTTTGACAGTTTAAAGGTCACCCTGCAGGTGGGTTTTTTTTCCGAATAGGTTTTTTTTAAGCTCATGGAAATTCTTTTTGAGGTTATTTTTCATGAAAGACCAGGACCGAAAGGTTTGCCTGGCTGATCAGCTTTCTGGTAAAACTTCGTTTAAAAATTCTTTCCAGGAAGTGCCTGTTTTCCTTCAGCACCACGATCAGGTCCGCCCCGATCCCGGCGGCCACCTGATTCATGATTTCAGGGACATCCTGGTTCCGCTTCTCCACCACTGTTTTCACGGTGATCCTGTCCGAACCGGTCTTTTCCCGGATGATCTCATCAAACCCGGTTTCGTGCACCCTGTCTTCAAACTCCTTGTCCCCCACAATATGCAGTGCGGTGATCTCGGGTGAAAAAGGCCCGGTCAGGGCAAGCAGCCTTTTCAGCGTGGGAATGTCCTCTTCCTGGTAATCCGTGGCATAGATAATGTGCTTCAACGGCCTGTATTCGGTATGCGGGGCCACCACCCAGACGGGACAGTGCACATTGCGGATAATGTCCATATTCGTTGAGGTCCTTCCCCAGAAAGAATCGTCACTCTGCCCCTGAAGCATGACCATGTCAGCCATTCCTTTCGATACCTTGTCCTCGAGCAGCGATGCGGCATTACCCAGTTCGGACTGAAATTCCACGGGGATCTCCCCGGGGATCTCTTCAGTGGTCTCCCTGATCAGCCGGTCCAGATTTTTTTCCGCAGCCTCGGCGATCTCGAGCAGGTTCTGCTGTACCTCCACCACCTCATCTCCCAGTGAATCTGGCGTTCCCAGCGGAAAAGCTGCAGGATTCTGAACGTACAGCAGGTGCACGCCTGCATGAATGTCCCTGGCCAGCATCAGTGTATACCTGATGAATTCCCGGGCAATTCCGGGCTCATTCACCAGGGCCCAGATGGTGTTCACTTTGTCCATGATCAAGTAAATTTAAATGATTCTTCCAAATAAATCAATATTCCTACAGCATGATCAGGCTGACGATCCAGATGATCAGCGCTGCAGAGATCCCCAGAACGAGCGTGCCCACCGTATGGACCCTGAAGCCTGTCCTGACGGGCATTCCGGTCATCTGGGTGAAGATCCAGAAAAAGCTGTCATTGGCGTGGGAGACCACCAGTGATCCTGCTCCGATGGAGAGCACCACCAGGGCTTTGGCCATGTCGGTATCGAACCCGAGGGGTCCCATCATGGGTGCCAGCAGGGAAGCTGCCGTGATCAGCGCCACCGTGGATGATCCCTGTGCGCTTTTAATGGCCGCTGCGATCAAAAAAGGGAGGAAGATCCCGATC
>DSDZ01000518.1 GCA_011048475.1 Bacteroides sp.
GACCACACGTCCCAGTAATCGGCTTTCATCCGTCTGGCCTCTTCATCCGGTTCAGGGAGAAAGAAGGTGGCCAGGTGGGGCGTGATGTCATATCCTTTCATTTCCCTGAATATTTCCGGCATTTTCGGGGTCCAGGGAGTATAGGCAAAATCGGGTTCGTCCCCCATGAAACCCATGAATGTTCTGCCGAATTCATCGCCGATATACCTTTTGTACTGTTCATGGGTCCATTCCATGAACTGCCTCGTGGCCAGCGGATTCAGGTAATCCATCAGGGATGCGGTGGTATCCTTGCCACGGGTGGGATTATTCACCGAACGGGTATTGGAGGAACGGTATCTGTGTCCCACCACAACCACCTGCCAGCTGCCCCGGGGCACCTCCCACCCGAGCTCGTCCGGGGAGACGTCCAGCACGATTGTTGATCCGTCATCACTGTTGTATGCCACCGCACTCAGGGCATCGCAAGGCAGTTTTCTGGAAATTTTTTCACCGCCCGCCGCATCGAACCGGTCGATGACCACCAGTCCCCTCATCTTCAGATCGGGACGCTCGGTGCTGAACCTTCCTCCCGCAAAACCGCTGGGGTATTTGCCTTCGTCCTCGATCCAGACGGTCATTCCTCTTTTTTTCGCCTCCCGGACGGCGATCCTGACCATTTCGAACCATCCGGGCGAAAGGTATCTCGCGGTCATGCCGTATCCCGCCTCGAGCATCACCCCGCTGAATCCCATTGCCCTGATCCGGTCCAGGTCCCTTTTGATCACCGTGTCGGACATATGCCCGTCCCAGCCCCACCAGAGGATCATGCCGTATTCTGCGGGAGGGGATTTGAACCGGGCGGCGATCTCATCCATGCCCGGATTCCGGATCTCCTGCCAGGTCCTCTGGGCATCTACCCCGGTAAGGGCCAGCAGGAGCGCCATTGAAACAATGCTGCTTTTCATGCGCCGGTAACC
Organism: Bacteroides sp.; assembly: GCA_011048475.1. Taxonomy (GTDB): domain Bacteria; phylum Bacteroidota; class Bacteroidia; order Bacteroidales. Next base: position 960 of record DSDZ01000518.1, read on the forward strand.
GTTCTGTTCCAAAAATCACCTCAATATATGATTTTTTGAGGTTCTCAGAACCATTCCCGGAATGAAAGCAAGGCCGGGGAGCGGATTCCCGGTTCAGCGGGAATTACCGTCTGGCATACCTTCTCTTGTTGGCCTTCAGCTTCTTGATGTGCTGCTTGTGGCTTCTTCTATCCTTGTAGAAGCCCTTGTTCCTGTAGATATTCTCCCCTTCCAGCATCAACAGGCCGCGCCGCTGTTCTTCCACGGAAATCCTTTGCAGAGGGGAACATGAGGCGGCGAAAAGCAGTGCAAGAAATGCAATCAGGATGACGGTTCCTCTGTTCATAGGCAACTATTAAATGGTTTCGAAAAAGACCAAACCCGAGTTGACCGAACTTCAGAGATTGAATAATTGGCTTTCTTCCGGTTCTTTTATACGAAAATCAGCCGGAAGATGTTACGTTAATCGCTGCTGATCCCCCTGGCATCGTCGAGGGCACGAAACATGGCCAGGATATTTTCCACCGGCACATTGCTCTGTATGTTATGCACCGTGTTGAATACATATCCGCCGCCGGGAGCGAAAATCTCGATATTTTCCCGCACTTCGCGGTACACCTCACCCGGTGTGCCGAATGGCAGCGTCCTTTGTGTATCCACGCCGCCTCCCCAGAATACGATCTCTTTTCCGAATTCCTTTTTCAGCCTGGCCGGACTCATCCCGGCGGCCGATATCTGCACGGGATTGAGAATATCAAAGCCGGCTTCGATCAGGTCGGGGATCAGCTCAAAGACGGCACCGCAGGTATGTATGAAGGTTTTCCATCCGGTGAGCCCATGGATTTTGTCGTTGACCGCTTTCTGGTATGGTTTGTACAATTCACGGTAGGTTTCCAGGGAGAGGAAAAGGCTGTTCTGGGTTCCGAAATCGGTCCCGCTCACAAAAACAACCTGGACCAGGTCGCCGACCGCACCGGCCAGCAATTCCACATTCTTCAGGGCGATCTCGCACTGCCTCTCAAAAACCCTTTTGATATAATCCGGATAGGCAAGCGTGGCCAGGTACCACTCCTCCACTCCCCTGATCCCCCTTGGATGCTTCATCCACGGGGCCGGTACCAGGGCAATATCACCGAATGCCATGGCCGGCAGGGTCATATAGACCCCGTACCCGGTCTCCCGATGATATTTTCTTGCCAGTGATGCAAAATGATCCACCTCCTCCCGCGATAAAATCCCGAACTCTTCTGTATTGTCTTCCGGGTTCAGGCGGCTGTAATCAGCCGTGCTGCCCTTGTCGATGGCATCGAAAAAATAACTTCCCACTGGCATCTTTGCCCTGGGAGGAGCCGCACGATCCCCCCGGGGATGGATCAGGACCGCCCCTTGTTCATCCAGCGTGTAGTTGAAGTCCCCCGGAACCTCCACCACGGTCCCGTCGTGCATGTTAAACGGCTTCCACCGTTCATTCCTGAATCCGAACATGTTCGTTGGCGGATCGATCCCCGCCACATCCAGCTGAAGCCGCTCCCGCATCGCTTCATCGATCTCCCCCAGCATCTGGTATGGTTCCGTGACCTTTACCCTGTAGCCTGATTTCCCGAACAATGCTTCCCTGAGCCGATGCACGGCGCAGACACCCATCCCGGTCTGTCCGCCCGCACCGATATCCACCACCAGCCGGTCGGGTTCCCGGTGATGTATGGTCTCGATGAGTCTTTCGCGTGAGGTCATGGACTGTCACTTTTTGATTGGTTCTTCCCGGTCAGCATCTCCTCCACTTCCTCAAGCGTCCTGCCTTTTGTCTCCGGCAATTTTCTCAGGATGAACAAAAAGCCCAGGAAACAGATACCGGCGAAAAGCCAGAATGTACCATGCGTGCCCAGCGCCTTGTTCAGGGCAGGAAACAGGATCACGAGCAGGAAGCTGCCGATCCAGAGCGTTGTCGTGGCCAGGGACATGGCCGCTCCCCTGACCCGGTTGGGAAAGATCTCGGAGAGAACGACCCAGGTGACCGGCGCCAGGGTCATCGCATACACGGATATCCCC
>DSDZ01000278.1 GCA_011048475.1 Bacteroides sp.
CGGCATCTTTCTCCTGGTCGAATTCAATCCTGTCCAGGGATTCCACCACATCCAGGAACTGATCCGCCGGGATCTCCGCCAGCCCGCGGGTCAGGTACTTTTCAAAAAAGCCCGGCCACCAGTCGTATTCCGGATTGGCATCCCCCAGCGCATGGATGATCCCTTCCATGGGTTTCCCGGATTCGCTTTGAATGATCTCCCGGATGATCCGCTGGTACAGCTCCGGATCGTCCGCATACCGCTGGTCCAGGTACTTGACAAAAGGATACATGCCTATGGCATGGTATTTCTCGTGATGCAGGATGCATCCACCGATGTTGGAAGCCATTGCCGCCCCCCACGGATAGAGCTCCTTTCCGGCCTCCATCCCCCTGAAAGGGGACATTCCCACCGACGGGAAAAAGGCGGGGGCGTATTCCGTCACGCCTGCGAATTTCTCCTTCATGTAGAGTGCCGACGCATAGGCAAACCAGTCCATATGATCCCCGAAATAGAGGAAATAAACCATGCGGTAGACCCACATGTGGCAGGCTGCTTTCAGCTCGTTCGCGGGTGCCTCCTCCAGGGCTGACCGGGAAATGTTCACCTTGATGCCGGTGTACTGGGGTAGCCGGGCAAACATCACCATGCCGTCATCATCCTTTGTGAGGCGGCCCATCCGGGGCATCTTGACCAGGTATGCGGAATTTCCCGTTAAATTTTTACCCGTGACCACCACTGTGGGCCTCCCGGAGAGCTGAATGCCCGCATCCATTCCCTCTTTGGTGGTCAGTTTCATGTCAAAGCAGGCTTGCATCGCATCATCCAGGTACCCTGCCAGCTGCTGGATCTTCTGGCCTGAGATCCCCGACGGGTAACGAATCTTGAAATAGGCCGCCGAATGGGTGTTCATGTCGCTCACCGCATACAGCAGAAAGGAAAGTTCAGGCCAGAACAGTGCGGATTTCAACTCTTCCTCCTCTTCTTCCCCGTAAAGGACCGGGATCTCGGCCTCCAGCCAGCCGGAAGATTCGGTGGCGGGACAGAGCCCGTAGGTGGTCACCTCCTCCCCGGTTTCGGGGATCTGCCCGCCGTCTTCCCCGGTTTTAAAGAACTCCGAGACCTCTCCCAACGCGATGTAACTCTCCTCTTCCAGGCTCCCGTCGTACTTTATGCGCACGGTCATCGGAGCGGAGGTCCCCGAAGGAATGCCAGTCACCCGGTACACCGGCGTGACGGTATTCCCTCCGAAATCGTCCGTGAACACCTCTTCGGAATAGAGGCGGACGGTATGGGTTCCGGCGAACGTTCCCGGCGGAACGGTCAGGATGATCCCGTCCGATTCGAGGCTGCCTCCCGGGGGACCGATCTCGGCTTCATCCAGGATCTCCCCGAAGTCATCCGGATCATCTTTGGGACAGGAGATGAGCAGCAGGGGAAGGAGCAGCAGGGGCAACAGTTTTTTCATTTCCTGAGGGTTTTGCTGAAGTCAGCAGGGACAACAGGATCTACGGTTGATAAGTTAATCTATTTGTGGATAAAAATCAATGAGAGATGGTGTCGGGGGGTGCCTCGTTTTGATGAACAGGCGGAATTGTTCCATCTACCTGCAGAACCCGCTATGTATTTGAACCTTACCGGCACCGGGCTCAGCGGGCCCAGATGTTCTGCTTCTCCAGCCGGATCGGTTCGTTGAAGAACATGCCGGCAATGGCCCCGAAGGAAGGGGTGTGGTCGGAGACATAGAAGCGGTCGGGACCGCTGCGGGCGGTGGCCAGCAGGTCCTGGTGCTGAAGCATTTCCTGTAGTTTCTTTGCCACGATCTGCGCCGTGTCCAGCACGTTCACCTCGAAGTTGAAGAACCGGCTGATCTGGTTCCGGATGATGGGATAGTGGGTGCAGCCCAGGATCAGGGTGTCGATCTCCTCCATTTCCTTCCGGGAAAGGTAGGAGCGGATGATCGCATTGGAGATGTCGTCAAAGACAAACCCTTCCTCGATCATGGGGACGAACAGGGGAGTGGCCATGGAGCTCACATGGATATGGGAGGCGCATTCGGCGATCCGCCTGGCATAGGTGCCCGAATCGATGGTCGCCTTGGTGCCGATCACCCCCACCGACCGGATCAGGTTCCGGTCCTCGCACACCTGCTCCACCACCGGGTCGATCACATTCACCACCATGGCCCGGCCGCCCACATGCTCCCTGACCTTTTCCCAGGCATTGGAGGAGGCACTGTTGCAGGCGATCAGGATCACCTTGCATCCCTGCTGGAGAAGGAAATCGGTAATTCCCACCGAGTATGAGATGATGGTCTCCCGTGACTTGTCCCCGTAGGGAAGATGCACGGTGTCCCCGTAATAGATCATCTGTTCATTGGGAAGCAGGCTGTGCATGGCATGGGCCACGGTGAGACCGCCCACACCCGAGTCGAAGATGCCTATGGGATCGTTTTTCTTGGCCATGCGGATGGAATCCTGCGATTGTGAACCTGCGGATAATCACCCCCGATGAAGACCCGGGAGGTTATTCCAGCCCCAGATTGGCTTTCACAAGCGGAAGCAGGTTCAGGCTCTCCTCGGAGGTGTAGACCGGGTTTCCCTGGCTCAGGTCAAACACGTAGATCAGGCCCTTCTCCTTTGCCACGGCGCTGATCGCATTCCTTGCCTTGTCCATCACCGGCTGGATGAAAACCATGGACTGCTGCTGCAGGTCCTGCTGGGCGGTCTGGGCGAAGTTCTGCAGCCTCATCTGCATCTCCTGGATCTCCGAGGCCTTCGCCTCCCTGATCAGGTTGGTCATGGTGGCCTCGTTCTGGTTGAACTGCTCGATCTTCTTGTTGATCTCCACCTGGATCTGCTCCAGCTCCAGGTCGTACTGGTCCCTCAGATCCTGGATCTTCTGCTGCGCACTGTCATATTCGGGCATGGCAGCCAGCAGTTGGTCGGAATTGATGTGACCGAATTTAAAGTTCTGCGCATTGATCGCCAGGGCGATGCAGAGC
>DSDZ01000157.1 GCA_011048475.1 Bacteroides sp.
ATCTTTCCGATCCGGCGGGACCGGTCTACGATTACACGAAAAAGAACCTTCGCATGGTATTTACCATCAGCAAACGGAGGGATTATGCTTCCCTAAGGGGAGATCACCCATTTGGTCATTTTTCGCCGGCGGACCGGATCGAATACCTGAAGTTCAGTTTGAGCATCCCTGAGGAAACCAATCTCCGTTTTACCGAATGGAACCGTTTTACTACGGAGTACGGGGAAATCGAGATCGGAGACATCAGTTTTACCAGGAGCCTGGACCTGGAGGCGGAGGGAGCACTGCCGGAAGACACCGATCTGGGGAGCTCAGGATTTTTCGGCCGCACGGAAAAGCAAAAGGTGAAGTCCAGATACCTGATCCTGAACGGCAGCATCGGTGAGCACAGGATCGAGATCGGGGAGGAAGGCACCAGGGAGATCGATCTGACCGGCAATGTGATCGTGGATGTGTCCGTGGAGTTCTCCCCTTTCCCGGAAAGAATCACCGTGCCCATTTTCAATACAGCGGGCCACACCCCGGCGGACACCAGCGCCGTGGCAGCCCTCAGATTCATGGATGTGGTGGTTCCCCGTATGGAGGAGGCTCCCGATACGATCTGCGCGGTCCTGGAAATGAATTACGTTTACCGGCACGTGAAATCGGGATGGAAAACATACCAGGAGTGGGATGACCGGGTGGAATACTATACCGGTTCGGTCAGCAATAAGATCCCCCTGTTTTACAAAAAAGATTACCTGCCTTCTTTTTATTGCATCGCTGCAGGGGAAGATGAGAAAGAGGCGCTGAAGATCCGCGCCTTCCCTGAAATGATCTACCCCCTGCAGTTTCGATCCTATACAGAAGCCACCGCATTTTTCAACTGGCTTCACACCCTTAAAGCCGCAGGATTGGAGGGAAAGGAACCGATCGCCATCGGCAGTCACATGCTGATCCATGATGGTGCACCACTGACCAGGCACAGGCTGAGCCGTTTAAAAGATCTGAAGGTGATGCCCGTATTTGGTCTTTGAAAGCATCGCTGAATGAAGTTCCGGATTTCACCAGAATGATTAACTTTAGTTCCTTACAGTGGACACGTCAACATAATCCATCCTTTCCATGAACCATGATCAGAAACCAACAAAAGACCAGCTGTCGCGAAGGCGTTTTTTCGTGAAGGCGGGTCTCGGAGCAGCTGCAGCAGCTGCGGTGCCGGCCATTGCCGGATCCTGTTCAAGCGGACAGAAACAGAAAAAAGGGATCTCCAGGTTTTTCTCACCGGGAGATGTGGTCCTTTTCCAGGGCGATTCCATTACAGATGCGGGCAGGAACAGGCAGCGGCAGCTGCCCAATGATGCAGCATCGATAGGTACGGGATATGTGTATCTGATTGCAGCCGGGATCCTGAAGGAGCTTGCCGGCCATGAGCTGACCGTCTACAACAGGGGGATCAGCGGCAACAAGGTATACCAGCTGGCAGAAAGATGGCAGGAAGATTGCATCGACCTGGAACCTGACGTGCTGAGCATCCTGATCGGGGTGAATGATTACTGGCATGCACGGCAGGGAAGATATGACGGAACACCGGAAGTGTACGAGCGGGATTTCAGGGAACTGCTGAACCGGACCAGGGAATCCCTGCCGAATATTAAACTGGTCATCTGTGAGCCATTCATCCTGACGGAAACTTCTGCCGTGGACGATTCCTGGATGGAGCCGTTCCGCGTGTACCGGGAAATCGCATCAAAGCTGGCCGGAGAATTTAGTGCCGTCCGGGTCCCCTTCCAGCAGTCATTCAACGTTGCCCTGACAAAGGCACCGGCTACCCACTGGACCGGTGACGGGGTGCATCCTTCCCTGGCCGGATGCCGGCTGATGGCGGATGCCTGGCTGGAGGCAATTTCCTAGAAGGAACCGTGTCCCGTTACCGACTGGTATGATCAAGGACAGGCTCGTATATATCATTCCCGTGATACTTTCCCTGGTGATTACCATCGGGCTGGTCAGGATGGTTCCCCTTCTTTCCACCAAATACGTGATAAAGGAGATTCGGCATGATCGGCTGATGGAAGATGATTATTGGTATTATACAGACCTTGACGGGGACGGCAACAGTGAACGCGTTTCCCTGAACTATAATCCGGCGGGAAATGTGGCTGTTTCAGTCAGAGAAACTGAAGACAGAATCATCAACCAGTTCAACCTGCCCGGCCGTTTCCTTACACTGGGGTCCGTGCTGGATATTTATGATATCAATTCCGACGGCAGGCTGGATATCCTTGTCTGTACCAGGCAACACGATTCCCTTTTCCTGAGTGTAATAGATGATCTTTATACCCATCCGACAAGGAAACGGGTCATTTTTATCGACCGGCTGGACCAGATAAATGAATATGGTGATTATCTGATCATTCCCGGATACATGAGCGACCTTACGGGAGACGGCTCCCCCGAATATGTTTTTGCCGTAAACGGCGGACATTCATTGCAACCGCGCAGGGTATATTCGGTTGATCTCAGGTACGGGAAGGTATCCGGATCCCCCCTGAGCGGAGCGGCTGTATGGGGATTGGACCTGTTCGACATCGATCGTGACGGGATTGATGAAATATTTCTGAACACGGTCGCCACGGAAAACTTTAAAACCTTGATCCCTTACCCGGATTCTGTGTCCTGGATGATGGTCCTGAAAGGAGACCTGCAGTTTTACAGGCCGCCACTCAAAATGAATCCAGCACCCTCAAAGATTTACATGGAACCTTTTGTTTTCAATGACGAACGTTTCCTGATGGTCTATCATAAATATGAAGGAACCGGGCACTATCTGTCGGAGCTCTCCATATATAACCAGAACCTTCAGATTCTCAGGAGTCGGAGGTTCACTCAGTCCGACACCAGACCATTTAACATCTGGAGGATTCCTGGCCGTTTTGATTTAAACGATATCAAAATATTTACAGGCAACCGTGCATACACAGTGGATTTCGA
>DSDZ01000301.1 GCA_011048475.1 Bacteroides sp.
CCCCATATCGGTTACGAAAAAGCAGCCGAGATCGCAAAGAAGGCACACGTGGAAGGAACCACCCTCAAAGAGGCAGCCCTGGCGCTGGGTTATGTGACACCGGAAGAGTTTGACCGCTGGGTGGACCCGGCGAAAATGACCGGTTTACTCTGACCGATTAATTCCTTCTGATGAAAATGAAATCGCCCCCCTCATCCCCCACGTTCTGAATGGTTCCGTACTGGGGGATGTTGGGACTGTTGTTGATGACCGCTTCCCGCATGCTGGAAAAGAGCTGTTCCGATGAAAGGTACTTCCGGTTGTTCTCCTCCAGGCGCTTGATCAGGTACTGGATGAATACGCTCTTGTCGGGCACCTCGTTCAGTGTTCCGCTGGTCATCGCTTTCCTGCTCACCAGCCTGTAAAGCTTCTCAACAGACATGATGTTGTTAAAAGCAGCCCGTGTCTTGAAGATCCCCCCGCTGAAACAGGCATCGGCGATCAGCAACGTGTGCTTCGTTTTCAGCACATTCAGGTAATTTGTCAGGTCCGTGTTGGGAAGCCAGTCCACCGGATTGTCCCGGCTGGCATCACAGGGCAGCCAGTAACCGGTTTTCATCTCCTCATCCCAGATCCCGTGACCGGCGTAATAGATCAGCAGGTTATCCTCGGGTGTCACCTCTGTCCGCATCTGGTGAAGGGTCCCGATGATCTCAGCCTTGGAAGGATTTTTCAGGAACCGTATGTTTTCCTCATCAAAGGTGTACTGGCTGTTGATCAGCTGACGGAATCTGGTGGCATCCTTGACAGGCTCATCCAAATCGCTGATGGCCTGATCGTGGTAATCCTCCACCGCAATGATCAGTGCGTAGAATTTTGCGCTGGAAATATCATACACCACCTCCACGGTGCTCTCCGTCTTTTTCCCCGTCACGGTCACCGCCTCCACTTTCAGGCTGTTGCTTCCCAGTTGCAGGTCCATCGGCTCATCAATAAGCATCTGCCTGATGGTGGGCACAGGAGGGATGATATTCCTCACGAACTGCCCGTTCCTGAAAAGGTTGATGAACCTGATGTTTTCTTCCGAATTGACCGTTGCCTTCAGGGCATAGGTGCTTTCGGAAGTGACCACGCTGCTGAAAGGGGGTGAGATCCATGTGAATCCGCTGACCACCTTCCCTGCAAGGTCCACAGGCGTCTGCTGCTTCATGGGGATTTCCAGAGGCTGGGAGCTGCCTTCTGCGACTGATTTGTTCTTCTTCATGTTTAGATTGACCGGTCCGCTGGACCTTTCATTCTCCTGGGCGGCTGTCCCGGTAACGAGACCGGCCAGGATCACAAAGGACAATAACCAAACCTTTCTTTTCATGACCTTCCTGTTATAATACAACGCCAATGCCGAATACAAAATCCAGATAATATCCGGGATATTCCATTCCTAGGGTGACCGTCAGCCTGTCAAAGAGCACATTGGTGATCCCGGCTTCCACATCGAGTTTGTTAAAATAGTCCCCGATCCCGGCACCAAGGTACCCGTGCAATCGGTATATTCCGGCGGAAAAAATATGTTTGGTCGCACCCGCGGTAAAGGAGCCGGAAAGCAACTGCATATCATCATCGAAATTCCCGATCCTGAGACTGCCGTAGAAACCCCACTTTCCCAGCGTGCCTGCAGTCAATCCGAGCAAATTGAATGAACTTGCCCGGTAAGCGAGGTGATACCTGTGGTCGAACGGTGCAGGTTCCCTTGATTTTTCCACTTCAACCCCCTTGTCCGTCTCCTCCAGCTCCTTTTTCACGGATTCTTCGTGCATCTTCTTCGGCCGCACCTCGATGGGGGTTACCGGCGCCGTCATGTCTTCTTCCATCTCCACCTTTACGAAAAATTCGGCGCTCCCCACCTGATCCACATCCTCGAACACATCCCATACGATCGTGTAATAGCTTCTCCCCCCCCGGATATTCATCCCCACATCTCCGATCACCGCCTTTGGCTCAAACCTGGCACCACCGTCCAGGGAGCAGCTAAGTGTTACCTTATATAGCTGGGACTCGGTGGAACCTCCGATCCTGTAATGCACCTTGATCTTGTCCCCTTCGGGCTCCACCCGGATATTCTCAACGGTCTGGGCAAACGAATGAAAACCTATCAGTAAAAGCGGGATAATCAGGAGGGACCTCAACATTGATCTGTGAATTAGGTGATTCTCTTATACAATATTATAATAATTCTGGGCATCCTGCAAGCTTCAGCCCCACATCTGTGACAGGATTCGGGATTGGTCCTTCCAATTATGTTCAAGATCATTGATTAGCTAATGCCAAAGTCTTTTCTTTGTATTCCAATTGATGACAGCATGAAAGATCCAGCATTCAAGCGATTGTTTGACGAATTTCGCGATATTCCGACGGAAGAATGGGAGGAAAAGATCAGGGCCGACCTGAAGGGGGCGGACTACCGGAAAAAACTGGTCTGGAATCCTGAGGAAGGGATCCATGTAAATCCGTATTACCGTGAAGAAGACCTGCGGAACCTGGAATATCTTCGGCAGGCAGGATCCCTGAAAAAACCCGGGACCGCCCCCAACAGCTGGCTGATCTGCCAGGATGTCGAATTGAAAAACGATGCCGGGGAAAGCAACCGAAGGATCAGGGAAGCTTTGAAGGGGGGAGCCCAGAGCGTCCGCTTCCTTGCAGGTGATTCCTGGAAACCGGACCCCGAACAGCTGGATCTCCTGCTGGATGGCATCTCCCTTGGAGACACCGAGGTCTCCTTCAAAGGTTCCATGTATGCCGACCTTCTGTATGACAACCTGGTGAAGCTGGCGCTTCAGAGGGGGACGGATCCTTCTTTTCTGGGCGGGGGACTGGGTGCCGATCCCATCGGTACAATGGCACTAACGGACATTCCCATCGCCAGTCTGGAAAATCTGGGAACACTTGTAAAAAAGGTCCTTCGCCGATCACCATCCCTGAGGGTCATCCCGG
>DSDZ01000327.1 GCA_011048475.1 Bacteroides sp.
CCGGAAGTGATATCCTTTACAATGGCAAGCACCAGGTCCTCTCCTGTCAGATTGAAGGAATGACCTGTGAATTCAAGCCATGCACGTTTCCCTTCACCCAGGACCACTTCCTTTTCGAACCTGACGAAACCCTTCTCCCGGAGCCGGCGGATCCCGGAACCGCTCACACCGATCAGCTTATCGGTTGCGAACACAGGTGGGATCTCACCCACCAGCCGGCTTCTGTCTGTCTCAAAGAGCGCAACAGCAGCCTCATTGGCATCCACAACCCGGAATGCCTTCTCGTCACGTATCTCGATGATCATGATGGCCTCGTTGCTGTGCCGGAAGATGAACTCGAATTTTTGCTTCTCCTCCAGCATGGAGAGAAGGTATGAGAACCGGCCGGAAATATTCATGGAAATACCGCCTACGACCATTGGCTTCCCATCAGGTCCGTACTCGATCACATTTCCGCGGTTATAGTACCACTCCCACGCTCCCTCACGGTTCTTCACCCTGTATTCAATTTCATACAATTCGATCTCACCCTCCAGCAGTCTCCCGAACCTGATCTTGTTCTCGCCGGCATCTTCGGGATGGATATTCCTGTATATGGTGGGTTCATAGGGATCGTACTCTGCCGGGGTGTATCCGAGAACCCTGAGCAAACCCGGACTCACGATAAGCCTGTGTTCCCTGGCGTCCCAGTACCACCAGTGGAGCCCGATCCTTTCGGATGCCTCCCGCATATCAGCGGACGGAGCGATCAGTTCCCGCGGCAGTTTCAGGTTTTTTCCCTTCATCTTCGTCTCAGATCATTTAAAGTTAACACATTCTTCGATACCCTGAACTTTCTGCTCCGATCAACGTTTTTATCAGTGTGTGACTTAAGTTACAGACAGCATCAGCGATGAGAACTATCTTTGCACCATCATCGTAACATAAAAAAAGACACGCCATGAAACTTGAACATTTGACAAACGAAACTTTTAAAGAAAAAATATTCAATTACGAGACGCAAAAAGAGTGGAAATTCGAAGGAAAAATCCCCGCAATTGTCGATTTTTACGCAGACTGGTGCGCACCCTGCAAGATGATTGCCCCCATTCTGGAGGAGCTGAAGGATGAATACGGAGACAAGCTGGACATCTTCAAGGTGAACACGGAGGAGCAGAGGGAACTGGCTTCTGTCTTCGGCATCCAGAGCATTCCGTCCCTTCTTTTCATTCCCACGGAGGGTCAGCCCCAGATGGCCATGGGCGCACTCCCGAAGGAGACCTTCCGCCAGGCGATCTCGGAAGTATTGAATGTAAACTGATATAGGAAAAACCATGAAGAAGATATTGTTCAGTATCGCGACCGTTGCATTTCTTGCCACTTCCTGCTCGAGCGGAACTCCCGCCCCAGGAGATCGGTCAGCCGGCATCAACAATCCGGAGGTATCGCGCGACAGCCAGATCGAAGCCTCAGGGAAACCTGTGCACCTGACCAAGAAGGATTTTCTTGAAAAGGTGATGAACTATGAAAAAAAACCAGACCGAATGGGTATACGAAGGAGACCTTCCGGCCCTGATCGATTTTTACGCGGACTGGTGCGGACCGTGCCGGATGGCCGCTCCCGTGCTGGAAGAGCTGGCTGCCGAATACAAAGGCAGGATCCATGTGTATAAAGTAGATACGGAACAGGAAAAGGAGCTGGCGGCTGTGTTCGGTATCCAGAGCATTCCCGCCTTTTTGTTCGTGCCCAGTGAGGGCCGGCCGACCATGAGCAGCGGCATCGCCAGGACACCCGAGGAAACCAAGGAAATGTTCCGGAAAATGATCAATGAACTCCTGCTCAATGAGAAGCAGGAGGTGCTCTGATCCATGAAATACATCGGCGCCCACGTAAAGACACAGGGAGGTGTGGAGAACGCACCCCTGAATGCGGAGAGTATCGGGGCCACCGCTTTTGCACTTTTCACAAAAAATCAACGGCAATGGGTCGCCAAACCCCTTTCTGAGGAAAACATCGGGAAATTCAGCGAAAACTGCAAAGACAAAGGCTACCAGGCTTCCCGGATCCTTCCACACGACAGTTACCTGATCAACCTGGGGAATCCCGACCCCGCGGCGCTTGAAAAATCCCGGGCGGCATTCCTGGATGAAATGCAGCGCTGCGAACAGCTGGGGTTGACCATGTTGAATTTTCATCCGGGCAGCCACCTGAAACAGATCAGCGAGGAGGAGAGCATGGATCTCATTGCGGCATCGATCAACCAGGCGCTTGCAAAGACCACGGGTGTCACCGCAGTGATCGAGAACACGGCCGGACAGGGAACCAACCTGGGCCACACTTTCGAACAGATCCGGTATATCATTGACCGGGTGGAGGACCAGTCCAGGGTGGGTGTATGCATCGATACCTGTCATGCCTTTACCGCCGGCTATGACCTGAAGAGCCGCAAGGGATTCGAGGAAACGTTCGAGGAATTCGACCGGGTGATCGGGCTCGGTTACCTGAAGGGCATGCACCTGAATGATTCAAAAAAGGAGCTTGGATCGCGGGTGGACCGCCACGAACAGATCGGTAAAGGGATGCTGGGGATTGAACCCTTCAAATGGATCATGTCCGACAGCCGTTTCGATGATATTCCCCTGGTGCTTGAGACTCCCGATGAGGAGCGGTGGGCGGAGGAGATCCGGATGCTGAAGGGTTTTATATAATCCATTTTTGATCATTATTCTTTCGGATTCGACGCAATAAGGATAACTTTAGTCAGACAAAAGTTATACCGCCATGCGACACGAAAGATCCCACACCAAGATCGTTGCCACCATCGGACCCGCTTCCAGCAGCAGGGAAACCCTTGAAAAGATGTTCCATGAGGGGGTGGATGTCTGCAGGATCAATTTCTCCCATGGAACCCATGAGGAGCACAGGAAGGTGATCGAAACGGTCCACCGGCTCAACGAGGAACTGAATGCG
>DSDZ01000143.1 GCA_011048475.1 Bacteroides sp.
ACCGGGCGGTACGACGGCGCCTCACAGCTGGCCGACAAGTGGGATTTCTTCCCGTCAGCCTCGGTTGCCTGGAGGGTAAGCGAAGAGAGCTTCATGGACAATGTGGAAGCCATTTCCAATCTGAAGATCCGGCTGGGATACGGGCAAACCGGCAACCAGTCGGTCAGTCCCTATGCCGCCCTGGGTTCCATTATCCGGACACCGCTCTATTATGAATTCGGGACAGATCCCTACCTGGGATACCGTACCGGCTACCTGGATAACCCGGACCTGACCTGGGAAACAACCACCGCCACAAACGTGGGATTGGATTTCGGATTGTTCAAAAACCGGATCAGCGGTGCGTTGGAACTGTATCAAACACATACGAGCGACCTGCTGCAGAACCGCACGCTGCCTCCCACATCCGCGGTTCCTGAAATTACCCAGAACGTGGGAGAGACCATGAACAGGGGTATTGAGCTCTCTCTGCGGTCGGTGAATGTCAGTACCAGTGATTTCAACTGGACCACGGATGTTACTTTTTCAGCCAACCGGGAAGAGATCACCTTCCTGGTGGGAGGCGTGGAACAGGATATCGGGAACGGCTGGTTTGTGGGTCACCCCATCAGCGTGTTCTACGACTATGAAAAAATCGGGATCTGGCAGCTGGGTGAAGAGGAAGAGGCTGCCCTCTATGGCAGGGTGCCCGGGATGCTCAAGTTGAATGACGTGAATAACGACTCCCTAATCAACGACGAAGACAGGGTGATCCTGGGTACCCCAAGGCCCAAATGGACCGCCGGAATCAACTCGGTGATGCGTTACAAGAACTTTGACCTGACCATTTTTGCCTATGCACGGATCGGGCACACGGTCAGTGACGGGATCATCGGGCAATGGTCGCCCGACAGAAGGGAAAATTCCATGGAAAGGGATTACTGGACACCCAACAATCCCACCAATGAATATCCCAGGCTCGACCCGGGGCTCACACGCAGCGGCTGGTCGGAAGCCACCGCTTTGCGGTATAAGGATGGTTCTTACGTGAAAATCAGGGACATTACCCTGGGATATACCCTCCCGATGGATGTCACCATGCGGGCCAATATCACCTCCATCCGGCTCTATGCAACCCTCAAGAATTATTTTGCATTCGGCAAATATTACAGTCAGGGAAGATATGACCCGGAATACAGGGGAGCCATGGGCAAACCGATTCCAAAAATGGTTGCCATCGGGGCCAACTTCACCTTTTAATGATATAACTCTATAAAAACAGAAAGTGTGATGAAAACAATAAAAATTATATTACTGGTTGTGCTTTCCCTGGGTGCTTTCTCATGCAGTGATTTCCTTGAAGAGGAATACCTGGCGGGGGCCAACACAGAACAGTACTATACCTCTGCCGCAGGGATGGAGAGCCTGATTGCTTCGGCCTATGTCACCAACAAGATATGGTGGGCCCAGGAAGAGGGATATGACTTCAGTACCGCGGGGACCGACATCTATGATTACGGACAGCAGCATCCCCAGCAGTACCAATACACTTTTACCACCGATTTCAACCCCACCAACTCCAGGCTGGTCATTCTCTGGGTGGAGTTCTACCGCGGGATCAATGCCTGTAACGATGCCATCGACATCCTTTCGGATCCTGAGAGGACTCCGTTCACCGAGCCAAAGACCAAGGTCAGGCTTGCGGAGGTCCGATTCCTGAGAGCGCTTTATAACTGGTTGATTGTGGAGACCTGGGGTGGTGTTCACCTGAGTACCGAACCGGTCAAAGGGGTGGTGCTCGAAGCAAACCGAACACCCGTGGAGGATTTTTACAGCCTCATTTTAGAGGATCTGGACTTTGCCGTGGAAAACCTGAATGCCGGCGACAATACCGGTTCTTCCGATTTTGGCAGGGTTACCAAAATGGCCGCACTGGGCTTCCGGTCCCGCATGAACCTCACCTGGGGATACTATTCGGGTGATAACAGTTTTTTCACGGCGGCGGCCAATGATGCTCAGTCAGTGATCAACAGCGGGAATTTTGACCTCTGGGACAATTATGCAGATCTGTGGGAGCTGGAGAACAATGACAACAATCCGGAGAATGTCTGGGCCATCAACTATTCACGCACCGAATATGCGGCCATGAACGTGGATCCCGACACATACCAGTCCTATCAACGTGCAGGGGATAAGCCCTGGGATGACCGCGAAGGAGGGCATCTGGGCCACCTGATGTTCGGGATGCAGTATGACATCATTCCCGGGATGACAAGAGATGTGGAGAACGGGAGGCCCTTCAGGCGTTACAATCCCACTATGTACCTGATCGATGCATTCCATGAAGATGTGGACGAACGGTTCTATGGTTCCTTTAAGACAACATGGATCGCCAATGACCCGGATACAACCAGACTGAAGTGGCCCAGGGCAGGCTGGCACAGTGACGAAAATGATCCGCTGAACGGCAAACCCGTGGTCGTTCCGGGGGATACATGCATTTTCTTCTACAAGGGAGTATTCCCGGAAGATGATACGCTCATCGAGAATGATGTGCTGCAGAATTACATCTGGCATTACGAACGCAATTTCTGGACCCTGGACCATTCTTACATGTTCAATCCGGACGGTACCATTCGCGGTGAAAAGACGAATGACAGGAACCTCTGTTTTGAATTGAGCAAATTTCTCGACCCGGGCAGGCCCGCTGCCAACGGCACCGGTTCCCAGCGTGGGATCAGGGATTGCTATGTGGTCAGGTATGCGGAAATGTTCCTGAATGCAGCCGAGGCGCTCTGGAAAGCAGGTGATGGTCCCGGTGCATACAACCTCCTGCTCCCCCTTGCCAACAAACGGTCCTACGACGGGGATGGGGCAGCCCTGCTTGCCTCATACGGGATCAACGGCGGAGCGGACCTGACCCTGGAGTTTTTCCTGGATGAGCGGGCCCGTGAATTCTGCGGAGAGCAG
>DSDZ01000464.1 GCA_011048475.1 Bacteroides sp.
AACTACAACGAATGGAACTTGGGGAACCCGATGCATCCGGAAGAAGAAGGCCAATCCCCATTGAAGGTTCGGAATATGAAATCGAAGTGGACATGGTTGTGGTGAGTGTGGGGGTTTCTCCAAATCCGCTGATTCCCGCCAGCATGAAACAACTCAAGGTGACCTCATGGGGAACGATCCAGGTGGAACCTGAAACCATGCAGTCCTCCATCCCGGAAATGTTCGCGGGAGGAGACATTGTCAGGGGCGGGGCCACGGTGATCCTGGCCATGGGTGATGGAAGGAAAGCAGCTGTAGCCATGGACAGATTCCTCAGTAACAGATCAAATGAGAATTAATTATTAAATTTGCAGCCTCCAGAAAAACCTACTGTAATGACAATTGGAGTTCTGAGGGAAGGTGATCATGAAAACAGGGTGTGCCTGCTGCCCGAACATATTCCTTCCCTGACCAAAAAAAACATATCGGTCATCGTCGAGGCGGGAGCAGGGAAATCTGCTTACACAGATGATGTACAATACAAAGAAGCAGGGGCAAAGATCCGGAACAGGAACCAGGTATTGAATGAAGCCGATGTATTGCTTACCCTCAGCGTCGCTGATGATGACCGGCTCCCTGAAGGGAAAGTACTCATCTCACTGTTGAATCCCCTGAGCAACAAGCCACTTGTGAAAAAGCTTGCGGGATCGGGGATCACCTCCTACAGCCTGGACATGATCCCGCGTTCCACCAGGGCCCAGGCAGTGGATGTGCTCTCTTCCATGGCGACTGTCGCAGGATACAAAGCGGTGCTGGTCGCCGCTGCCCGGTTACCCAATTTCTTTCCCATGTTCATGTCCGCATCCGGAACCATCAAACCTTCCAGGGTGCTGATCCTGGGGGCAGGTGTGGCCGGACTCCAGGCACTGGCGACCGCCAGGAAGCTGGGGGCGGTGGTGGAGGTCTTTGATGTTCGGTCTGCCGTCAAAGAGGAGGTTCTCAGCCTGGGCGGAAAATTCGTGGAGGTGGAAGGAGCGGTGGACGATGCGTCGGCCGGGGGATATGCAGTGGAGCAGACAGAGGATTACAAACGCAAGCAGGGAGAGCTGATCCAACAAAGGGCCAGGCAGTCCAACGTGGTCATTACGACAGCCCAGATCCCCGGAAAAACTGCCCCGGTTCTGATTCGCAAGGAAACTGTCCAGGCCATGAAACCAGGATCTGTGATCATCGATCTGGCAGCGGGCACCGGGGGCAATTGTGAATTGACCAAAAAAGACGAAACCGTGGTGCATCAGGGGGTGACCATCATCGGCCATTCGAACTTTCCTTCCACCATGCCCGTGGATGCCAGCAGAATGCTGGGAAAAAACATGCTTAATTTCTTGGAGCTGATGGTCGATGCTGAAGGGAAGCTGAACCTGGATGTGGAGGATGAGATCGTGCAGAAAACCTGCATCACCAGAAACGGTGATATTGTGAATGAAAGGATCCGGGAAAATTAAGCATACAACTGAATTTCAAACCTGATTAATCATATGGAAAGCATTTTACAGTTTTTCTATTCGAACAAGGAAACCATTTTTATCATTGCCCTGACCATCTTTCTCGGGCTCGAGGTCATTTCAAATGTACCGTCGGTCCTCCATACCCCGCTGATGTCGGGTGCAAACGCCATCTCCGGGGTGATCATTATCGGCGGGATCATCCTGGTGGGTCATGCGGACCTGGCAAACCTTTCGGAGGGAGGCAATCTGCTGAACCTGATCCTGGGAATTTTCGCCCTGCTTTTTGGAACGCTGAATGTGATCGGAGGTTTTGTGGTCACCGACCGAATGCTGGAGATGTTTAAAAAGAAAAAGAAATAATCCGGGAAGATCATGACTACAGCCATAACCAACGGAGATATCATCCTCGAATTCAGCTACCTGCTCTCTGCGATCTTTTTTGTGATCGGACTGAAGATGCTCAGTAATCCCGAAACCGCCAGGAGGGGGAACCTCTGGGCCGCCTCTGGGATGCTTCTGGCCATGATCACCACAATTGTCCTTCACAGGGACTCACATGGCAACGGGATCCAGCCAGGCAATCTGGCGATCATCCTGGCGGCCATCGTGCTGGGAGGGATCTTCGGGACCCTGGTTGCCCGACGCATTAAAATGACCGCAATGCCGCAGCTTGTTTCCTTATTCAATGCGAGTGGAGGTGCGGCATCCGCACTGGTTGCCCTGATAGAATTTTCAAACCCGGAGAATGAATCGGCGCTCGTCACACTGCTGGGACTTGTGATAGGTAGCATCGCTTTCAGCGGGAGTGTGGTTGCATACGGCAAACTGGACGGGAAGATCAGGGATATTTTTTCCCGGTGGATGACCTACATCAATTTGCTGATCCTGACAGGGGTGCTGTTCCTGCTGGTCTTCGTCCTGGTCTCGGGAATGTCTTTTGAAACAAAACAGGTACTCGTCTATGTCCTGCTCGCTGTTTCACTCATATACGGAGTTTCCTTTGTCATGCCCATCGGCGGGGCCGATATGCCCGTGGTGATCTCCCTTCTGAACAGCCTGACAGGGATTGCAGCCGCCATGGCAGGATTCATTTACCAGAACCAGGCAATGATCCTGGGGGGTATTTTTGTGGGTGCGGCAGGGATGATATTAACCCTTCTCATGTGCAAGGCCATGAACCGTTCTTTGATCAATGTGATCATCGGGGCCTTCGGAGGGGGCGGTGTCGGAGTGGATCGCGAGAAAGGGACCGTGAAGGAGATCTCCGTTTCCGATGCAGCGGTGATGCTGAACTACAGCAGCAGGGTGGTGATCGTACCCGGGTATGGCCTGGCCGTTGCGCAGGCTCAGCATATCTGCAGTGAGATGGACCAGCTGCTGGAGTCCAACGGTGTGGAGGTGAAATATGCCATTCACCCGGTGGCGGGCCGCATGCCCGG
>DSDZ01000302.1 GCA_011048475.1 Bacteroides sp.
CTGGAGATCTTTTCATTTCCATTGGTGGCCGGTGAAAAAGGCAGTGCGTTGGGGTCTCCATATTCCATCGTGCTCTCTAAAAAGGCGGGGCAAAGGTATTTCGGCGAGGAAGATCCCCTGGGCCAGGTGATGATACTGAATGACGGGCGCCAGCTTACAGTTACGGGGATCCTGGAGGAAATCCCCGGGAATTCCCATCTGCAGTTTGATATTCTTACCTCCTTCTCCACCCTTGAATCAATTCTCGATCGGAGCCTGCTGAGCGAGAACTGGTTGAATAATTCCTACCGGACCTATCTGACCCTTCATGAAAACAGCGACCCGGAGCTCCTGGATGCAAAATTAAGGAAGTACGATCTCGAGGGTTTTAATGGCAACACCTGGTCGTTCCACATGCAACCCCTTTTTGATCTCCACTTCAACCGGGATACCTGGGGAACAGGAGACAAAGGGACGCTGTTCCTCTTTCTTACCGCCGGAGTTTTCATCCTTTTTATCGTTTGTTTTAACTACCTGAACCTGTATATCGCGCATTACAGGACAAGGATCAGGGATGTTTCCATCCGGAAGCTCCTGGGCGAACAGCGGCCGGTGCTGATCCGCCAGTTCTTCAGTGAATCCCTGGCCATTGTACTGATTTCTTACCTGGCCGCCCTGCTGGTAGTCTGGCTGGTCCTGCCCATGTTCAATTCCACGCTGGAACGGAAACTTGATTTCCATTCGGTCGCCCTTTCTACAGGCATCCCGTCGATGATCGGATGGTCCAACATACCTGTATGGGAAGGAAAGCATGTAGAGGATAATCCTTTCTTTTACAGGATGATTGTGGATCACGATTTCATGAACCTGTATGGCATCCAGCTGGAAAAAGGAAGATACTATCAGCCGGACATGAAATCTGACAATGGGAATGCGTACATTATCAACAGGGCCGCTGCGGACAGGATGGGCATGGAATCTCCCATCGGGGCAGGTTTTGGATTCGACGGGAATCTTGGCACCGTGGTGGGATTGACAGAAGATTTTTACTTTGAATCCCTGCACAATCCCATTACTCCCCTTGGAATAGGCGTTGCAGATGAATACTACTGGCAGTATGTCTCTCTGAAGGTCAACAGTAACAACCTGTCCAAGACCCTGGGCTATATCGAGAACGTCTGGAAGAAATATGTGCCGGGCATCCCGATGGATTATTCATTGCTGGAGGATCACCTGGATTCCCTTTACAGGGAGGACAGGCAGCTTTCGAGAAGCATGAATTATCTCTCGCTGGCGGCCTTGTTCGTATCCTGCCTTGGGATCTTTGGTCTCATGTCGCTGTCTCTCAGGGAAAAATCAAAGGAGATCAGCATCCGGAAGGTGATGGGAGCCTCCGGAGCAGCCTTGCTGAGTTTCCTTTTGAGGGACTCCGTGAGGATCATTCTGGTATCCACGGTCTTTGGTGGTGTATTCGGATGGTACCTTTCCATGGAATGGCTGGAGAATTTTGCCTTCCGCTGTCGGTTTGGATTTGGTGCTATCGCCCTTTCTGCCCTGCTGGCATTTTTTATGTATTTTTTCATGATCAGTTTCAGGCTGATCGGGGCCATCAGTAACAATCCCGGAGATTCATTGCGCCTGGATTGACCTTTTCAGCAGAAGGTGACCAACTGGTGATCGCCAGGGATTAAAGGAATTACGTTTTGAAGGCACTTTCTGAAAACGAGTTTATGCCCAACTGAACCGGGAACGAAATGAATTAATTTGTAAATAAAAGCCCGGGATGGAGATAAACCCGAATATAATGCGTAACCTTGTCAAAATTTTGATTTGAGAATCTGCGCTCTTATTTACTACATTTCTCACCGTTAGTTTATTATCGCCTCTTTTTTAAATCTCAATTTTATAAAACTAAAAACTGTAGTTTGAAATCTTTTCGCATAGGAGATCTTACTATACCTGTTCCGATCATACAGGGAGGAATGGGTATCGGGATCTCTTTATCAGGACTTGCATCAGCCGTGGCCAATATGGGCGGAGTGGGGGTTATTTCAACCGTCGGTATCGGGTTCATTGACGGTAAGACGGGTACTAATTTCAAAGTCCGCCACATCGATGCGATACGAAGGGAGATCAGGAAAGCCCGCGAGTTGACTGCCGGCATCCTGGGGGTGAATATCATGTCTGTGATCACCAACTTTTCAGACATGGTACGAACCTCCATCGAGGAGGGGATCGATATTATTTTTTCAGGCGCAGGCCTGCCGCTCGATCTGCCCAAATACCTTTCTGAAGGAATCAAAACAAAGCTGGTCCCGATTGTCTCGTCCGGTCGTGCCGCCTCTATATTGATCCAGAAATGGAAACAAAATTATAATTACATCCCCGATGCTTTTGTCGTCGAGGGACCCAAAGCCGGCGGGCACCTTGGATTTAAGGAAGATGCGCTGGAGAACGAAAGCAATTCTCTCGAGAACCTCGTTTCCGATGTGTTGGAGGTAACCGATGAAGCAAAGGGAAAATATGACAAAGAGATCCCGGTGATCGCTGCCGGAGGGATCCATACCGGTACGGATATGCTCCGGTTCATCGACCGGGGTGCAGCGGCGGTGCAGCTCGGCACCCGTTTTGTGGCCACCGATGAATGTGACGCCTCCCCTGAATTTAAAAAGGCCTTTATCACAGCAAGGGAGGAGGACATACAGATCATCAAGAGTCCCGTCGGAATGCCTGGCCGGACCATCTATAACAACTTTCTAAGGGAGACTTCCGAGGGGAAAAGAAAACCGGCTTCCTGCAAATACAACTGCATCAGGTCATGTAATCCAAAAACCACACCCTACTGCATTGCAGATGCCCTTCTTTCTGCCTACCACGGGAACCTGGAAAACGGTTTTGCTTTTACAGGATCGAATGCCGGCCGGATCTATCAGATCACCAC
>DSDZ01000283.1 GCA_011048475.1 Bacteroides sp.
CCGGCGCACATTTTCCATGGCCTGGGCCCCGTGCTTGTTGATGGGAACAAAAGTCCCTTCCATATTCCTGGCATTCATCAGCAGGTCATTGACAAGCACCTTCAGGTTGGAGTAGACCCGGTCCAGCTCGGTAATGATCATCACTCCGTCAAATCCCCCCAGCGGGTGGTTGGACGCAAAAATATACCTCCCGTCAGCAGGCAGGTTCTCCTTTCCGTGTACTTCCATGGTCACGCGAAAGGCTTCCAGGGCGGCCCGGGCAAAGTCCGCATCCTTTTTATAGCCGTGATGATACAGGATGGAGTTCATGAAATCGATCCGCAGGATGCGGGACAGGAGCCTGAACACGAATCCGGGGATCCAGCGTGCCAGCGAGGGATTCTTATCCATGAATAAGTCCCTCAGATTGACTGGCTTAAAGTTCTTCTTATGGGTGGCTTCGTCCATTTCAGATCCATCATCCCGCACACGCCTGCAGGTCCATCCACAAAAGTATTAAAAAAATCCCCACCGGCCCTTCGGAGGGAAAAGTTATCAACAAAGTGGGAAAAAGTGGGGTAAAATGGTACAAAGTGGTGAAAAAATACTATTTTTACCTGCAAACCCTGTGGAAACCAAATGATAACCTTCATCGGTGACTATACGGTCAGGCTTGATCCCAAGGGAAGGCTCTCTTTCCCTGCTGCTTTTAAAAAGCAGATCAGGGAGGGCGCACAACAAGGTTTTGTGCTGAAAAGGGATGTATTCGACAGCTGCCTGATCCTCTATCCCATGGAGGAGTGGGAGCGCCAGAACAGGATCATCAGGAGCAAGACGAATCCTTACAACAAGGAGCATGCCCGGTTCCTGAGGATGTTCTATTCAGGGACGGCAGAGGTTTCCCTGGATGCCAGCAACAGGATGCTGATCCCGAAGCGCCTTTTGGAATTTGCCGGGATCGGCGACGAAGTGGTGATGGCGGGTCAGTCAGGCAGGATCGAGATCTGGGCATCTGACCAGTACGGCAGGGTCAGCCAGGCAGATGAGGATTTCGCTGCCATGGCGGAAAAGATACTGGGCGGATCATTTGAGGAACCAGAAACATAATGGGCTATCACAGGCCGGTATTGTTGCAAGAGAGTATCGAGGGATTGAATATCAGACCAGGGGGGATGTATGTGGATCTGACGTTTGGGGGAGGCGGACACTCTCGAGAAGTTCTTAAAAAATTGGGTACACATGGCAGGCTCCTGGCTTTTGACCAGGATCTGGAAGCGGAAGCCAATGTTCCGGATGATGAACGAATCATTTTTATCGGGGCAAACTTCAGATATTTAAGGAATTTCCTGAAATACCATGCCATAGACAAGGTTCACGGAATCCTGGCAGACCTGGGTATTTCATCACATCAAATCAACAGTCCGGAACGGGGTTTTTCTTTCAAATCTGACCAGGCGCTCGATATGCGCATGGATCTGCGAAGTGAAACAAAAGCTTCGCAGGTGCTGAACCGGTATTCGCAGGAAGCGCTGGCCGATGTCTTCCGCCGGTACGGGGAGGTGCAACACGCGAAAGCCATTGCCGCCGCCGTGGTTCGTGCAAGGATGGAGAAACCGCTGACCACCACCGGTGATCTTGAGGCGGCAATCAGCAAGTTCATTCCCCGGAACCATCCCAGCAAATTTCTGGCACGGCTCTACCAGTCCCTTCGGATCGAAGTGAACCACGAGCTGGATGCGCTGGGAGAGATGCTGCTGCAGACTGCCGGATGTATGGACGCGGGCGGACGGCTGGTGGTGATCACCTATCATTCCCTGGAGGACCGCATGGTGAAAAATTACATGCGTTCGGGGAACCTGGAGGGGGTCATCGGGAAAGATTTCTACGGGAATGAACAAACGCCCTGGAGGCTGGTGAACCGAAATGTGATCACACCCTCCCGGGAGGAAACAGAGCAGAACAGGAGGGCCAGGAGTGCAAAACTGAGAATCGCAGAAAGGAATTAGATGGCAATGGGGAAGAAAAATATTGAATTTGACCATTCGCTGGAGGACAGGGAGAAGCTGTTTTCCTTCAGGGATCTGATCAATGGGAATGTGTTGACCAAAAAAGCGGTGTTGAGACAATCCAGATTTATCCTCCTGCTGGTTCTGATCGCATTCATTTCCATCGCAAACCGCAATCATGCAGAAAAAACCGTGATCAGGCTCAACAGCCTCCAGGGTGATGTGAAGGAGCTGCGGGCCAAGTCAATCACCATTTCATCCGACCTGGTGAGGGTCAGCCGGCAGTCGGAGGTGGTACGGCTGGTGGAAAGCTACGGCCTGGGCCTGGAAGAAAATCTTGAACCGCCAAAAAAACTGAAAGATACCCATTAGCGCCATGTCGTTGAAACGGGACATACTGATTCGTGTCTCCCTGATCTATCTGGGAATGCTGCTTACGGGACTGCTGATCCTGGGGAAGGCCCTGCACCTGCAGCTGTTCGAGAAAGAGACCTGGGCAATGGAAGAGAACAGCAGCATCCGCCACAAGGTGATCGAACCCAACCGCGGTAACATCCTATCCTCGGACGGCCGCCTGCTGGCTGTATCGGTCCCGTTCTATGAGATCAGGATGGATTTCAGGTCGGAGTCATTCACCCGGGAGATCTTTGACCGGAATGTGGATGCGCTTGCAAAATCGCTTTCAGGGCTGTTCGGCGACCGGCACTGGACCACCTATAAAAGGGAGCTCGTCAGGGCCCGGGAAGAGGGCCACCGGTATTTCCTGGTCAAACGGGATGTCACCTACACCCAGTTGCAGAAGGTGAAGCAGTTTCCTATCTACAACCTGGGAAGGTACCAGGGAGGGGTCATGTATGTGCAGCAGAATAGAAGGATACAGCCCTACGGGAGACTTGCTGCCAGGACCGTGGGATATACCATGAACAGCGA
>DSDZ01000150.1 GCA_011048475.1 Bacteroides sp.
AAATCGCTGCCGACACGCTCCGGGCGCAGCTGGACCGTCATCCCCAGACGGAGATAGGAGGCTTCTGGCACAAGCAGATATACCCGCACCAGATGTGGCTGGACGGACTTTACATGGGGGGGCCCTTCCTTGCGCAGTATGCCGCAACCTTCGGCAGGCCGGAGGATTTCGACCTGGTGGTAAGGTGGTTCGTGAACATGGAGAAGGTGTCCAGGGATCCGGAAAGCGGCCTGCTCTATCACGGCTGGGATGAATCCAGGCAGCAGCGCTGGGCCGATCCGGTCACCGGACAATCCTCCCATTTCTGGGGAAGGGGGATGGGATGGTATGGCATGGCCCTGGTGGATGTGCTGGACTTCATCCCCGAAGATCACCCGGGACGGGATTCCATCCTTGCCATTGTCCGCCGGATGGCCGGAGCGATCGTCCGGGTCCAGGATGAGGAAACCGGTGTCTGGTACCAGGTGCTGGACCAGGGCGACCGGGAAGGCAATTTCCTGGAGGGATCGGTGAGTGCCATGTTTTCCTGTTTCCTGCTGAAGGCGATCAACAAGGGCTACATCGACCGGAACGAATATGAAGAAGCTGCCGTAAGGGCATATGACGGAATGGTCGAGCACCTGGTGAGCACCAGGGAGAACGGGACCATCGTCATTTCTCCCGTTTGCCAGGTGGGGGGGCTCGGAGGGAATCCTTACCGCGACGGCAGCTATGAGTATTACATCAATGAACGGCAGCGGGACAACGACCCGAAGGCCACCGGTCCGTTTATCATGGCCGGTATCCAGTACGATATGCTCATGGAGTAGGGGCCTCCCCTTTTGAAAAGGGATATCATTCATCGAAACATTCATTGTAACATGAGGAAACAAACATATGTCAGAGAAGCCCTGTTGACGCTGACCGGACTGTTGCTGGCCGGCATGCTGTCAGCCCAGTATAACCGGCTGCCATCGAAAGATACATTGTTGAAACAGCTGGTAACGGCGAACAAATATTTCATGGATAAATGGCCCGACCCCGGGCAGGACATCGTTACCGACAAGACCAGGCCCAGTAACCTCTGGACCCGTGCCACCTACTATGAAGGACTGATGGCGCTTTACTACGTCCATCCCGCTGAAGCCTACTTCAATTACGCGGTGGAATGGGGCGAGAGCCATGAATGGAAGCCTACCTACGGACTGACGTACACCAGGGATGGGGACCACCAGTGCTGCGGACAGACCTATATTGAGCTCTACCAGCTGGCTCCGGAAAACACCCACTGGATCGAACCCATCACGCGGTGCATCGACTTCATTGTGGAGGATGAAAAGGTGGACGACTGGTCCTGGATCGACGCCATCCAGATGGCCATGCCCGTGTACGCCAAGCTGGGGGTGGTTCACAAGGATACTTCCTACTTCAGGAAAATGCATGAAATGTACATGTTCACAAAGACACAGCATGGTGAAAACGGACTGTACAATCCCGGAGACCACCTCTGGTACAGGGACGGGGATTTCGATCCTCCCTACACCACCCCGGGCGGGAAACCCTGCTACTGGTCACGCGGTAACGGATGGGTGCTCGCCGCCCTGGTGAGGGTACTGGATGTGATCCCCGATACGCTGGAATACCGTGAAGAATACCTGACCACTTTCAGGGAAATGGCGGAGGCCCTGATCCCCATCCAGCGCGAGGACGGCTTCTGGAACCCGAGCCTGGCGGATCCGGACCATTTCGGCAGCAAGGAAACATCGGGGACGGCCTTCTTTACATACGGCCTTGCCTGGGGGATCAACAACGGGATCCTGGACAGCGCCACCTACATGCCAATTGTGGTGAAAGCCTGGAATGCAATGGCGTACGAAGCACTACATCCGGACGGGTTCCTGGGATATGTGCAGGGTACGGGGAAACAGCCGGGGGACGGATATCCCTTTCTTTACGACAAACCGGCCAATTTCGAGGATTACGGACTGGGCGCTTTTTTGCTGGCGGGGACGGAAGTGTTCCATCTGGCTCCCGACACGGGAAGCATGCCGGCCTTTACACAGCCGGTTGGTCCGTCCGGGATGGGATCGCCGGAAAGAGAGAGCGGGGATGGCATCCTGATGGAGCTTTATCCGAATCCGGTCACGGAGAGCTTCACGCTGTATCACGAATTCAACGGACCCGGTGCCCTTGAGATCCGGGTGATGAATGCACTGGGTGAGGTGGTGGAGATGGACCGGGCGTACCTGTCCGGAAACCGGCAGATGACCAGAATGGACATCAGCCGGCTGCCGGAAGGGATCTACCTGGCTGTGATCACCTATGGGGACCAGCAGCAGACCATCAGGTTCCTGAAGTCCTGAGGCCTGGAAATGCTTCTATTCAGGGGCGGAACCGGGGACCGGCACCAGCTTTTTGATATTCACAGGCCCGAGGGCGAGCGGACCTTCAGGTCCCAGCTTCAGTCCGGATCCCATCATGTCCTCCCAGGTTACAAGTTTCCCGGTATAGGCTGCCTGACGTCCCATGATCGCAGTCATGTTCGAACGGGCGGTTTCCTCCGCTTCCACGATCTGCTCGCCGGTGCGGATCGCGGCGACCAGGTCCACATGCTCCTGGTCGTATCCGTTATTGATGGTGGGCTCACCATTTTCATCCACGGGGACTTCGTAATTGTACAGCGGATTGCCGTCCGGATCCCAGATGGTGCTGGCACAATTGGTGTACCCCGATGTCCCTCTCAGGTACTCGCTCACGTTGTTTGCACAATCGTTGATCTGCCTGCACATGCTGTGCATATGGACATTTTTGTCGTAGACAAAATCCACGCTGAAATTATCGTAGCAGTCCCCCGTCACCCTTCGTTGCCTGGAGCCCACGCCCACTGCTTCGACGGGGACCTTGCCCATGAACCAGTTCCCCACATC
>DSDZ01000148.1 GCA_011048475.1 Bacteroides sp.
GGGCGTCAAAACCTCCTGCATCGGACTGGTGACCAATACGACATTGAATCCGCAGGACCCGGGGTACCTGTGGGAGGACCAGGGGGTGGTGGTGTATTCGAACCAGAGCAGCGATGCCAACTGCATCGATCCTTCTGTGTTCAGTGACGCGGATGGCAACTACTACCTCACCTATGGCTCCTATTTCGGCGGGATCCGGATCGTGGCGCTGGACTCGGTTTCGGGCAAGGTCAGCGGTTCCTACCGCTACCCGGTGGCCAGCGGCGACTGCGAGGCTTCCTGCGTGATCCCCCATGAAGGATGGTACTATCTTTTTATCAACAGGGGACAGTGCTGCCAGGGGAGCAGCAGCACCTACTACATCCAGGCCGGCAGGTCGGAAAACCCGACAGGGCCCTTCCTGGATAAGAACGGGGTGGATCTGAACAGCAGGGGGGGAACGACCATCCTGAGCACCAGCGGGAACTTCATCGGACCGGGTCATGTGGGATATTACGTGGAGGACGGACAGGAGTGGGTTACATATCACTATTATGACGGGGACCGGGGAGGGACGGCCACACTGGCCATCGGCACCGTCGTATGGGAAGAGGACGGATGGCCCCGGATCACCAATGAATTCATCCGGGAGGGGGCATACACCCTCACCAACCACCACAGCCAGCTGGTGTGGCAGGCGGATGGGGGCCTGAGCGAGGGGACCCCGGTCACCCAGGGAACATATGAGCACGATCCGGCCCAGCAATGGAACCTCAGCCCGGTGGGCAACGGGTATTACACCATTGCACCGGCGGGAAGCGGTTTGTTGGTTGAAGCGGAGGGATGTTCCGATGTCACCGGTGCAGGACTTGTGCTGGGCACCGACCAATTTGCTGCCTGCGAGCACTGGCGGTTCGAACGGAGCAATATCCTGGAATTCGTCATCTCATCCAGATCAGGGAACCACGTGGTGAATGTTTCCAATCCTTCCTATGATGAAGGATCACCCCTGGAACTGACCGTTTATTCCGGGGCCGCCAGCCATTACTGGGCCCTGGCGGATACATCCCTTTCAGTTGCGGTACCGCAGGTGCGATACGGAGGGGGACTGAAGGTGTTTCCCAATCCCTCCGCCGGGGGAAAACTCACCATCTGCCCGGGACCGGATCCGGGCGGTCGGGGAACGGTGGAGGTTTACTCGGCGGCCGGGACCAGGGTGTACAGGGACCTTTACAGGGGAGAGGAGGAGATCAGACTGGAGCACTCCCTTCCCCCGGGGGTCTATTCCATGCGGATCGTCACCGGTTCGAAGATTTTTGAAAACAAGTTTATTGTTCTTTAAGTACCATGTCATTTTATTAAAACACCTAAACCACAATGCTTATGAAAAAGTTGTTACTGTTTGTGCTGGCAGCGGGCATTTTCGCTGCCACAGGTTATTCACAGGTTGTGCACTACCCCCTGGACACGGATACCAGGGATGCGGTAGGGGGCAAACACGGAACTCCTTCTTTGAACGGGGTGAGTTTTGTCACCGATGATGTCAGGGGTGCTGTCATGGAGCTGGATGGAGAGCAGGGGATCGTCACCCTTCCCAGCAATCTCTTTACCGGGATGGCCAATGCCACCGTATCCTGCTGGTTTAACTTTTACGGCGGTGCCGCCTGGCAGAGGGTGTGGAGCTTCGGACACATTGACGGTCCCTGGGCCATGTTCTATTTCTGTCCACGTGATGGCTGGGATGGGAACAATATGCATGTGACGATCCTGGGTGAGGGAAGAGAATGGCGCGACTGGAATCCGGTGGTGATCGATACCCTGAAATGGCATTTTGTGGCTGCAGTATTTGATGCCGATACGTTCAAATTCTTCCTGAACAATGAGATGGTGATCAGGCATGATTCGGTACCAGCCACCCCCGATGAGATCATGTGCGATCCCAACGAAGGGTACCTGGGTAGAAGCCACTGGCCGGATGCCACCTTCAACGGGATGATCGACGATTTCAGGATCTATGACCGTGCCCTCTCGGATGCCGAAGTCCATGAACTCTACATGAGCACGGGAGGGACTTCTGTTCCGGTTCCGAAGGCTTTGAGGGATGTGGCCATGTGGGGATATGCCGGAAAGATCTGGTATAACGGGGTGGATGATTCAGCCGTGCGTGAAGTGCGGGTACACAGCATCACCGGACAGCTGGTCCACCTTACCAACCGGATCACCGAACTCAGGAGTACACGGTTCAATCCCGGCCTCTACATTGTGAACATCACGGACAATGAAGGGGTGATCTCCAAGAAGGTGATGATCCCCGAATAGCGGATCCGGCTTTCCGGTGACGCAAATCCCGGAGGGCCTCTTTCAAAAAAGAGAGCCGTTTGCAGGGGCGGAGATCAGTGAGAGAGCGATGAGCGGATTTCCCTCACAGGATGAAAGCTGTTCCTGTAGAAGGTTCTCTTTTTTTGACTTGTACACCCGAATGGATTATATTTACCAGTACGGCCCCGGGTCGGGGAACCGCTGCATTATAACGTGTGATGAGGAGCAGGGGATTTTGCCATTTCATCCGGCTCACGTGTTTGTCGGCCATCCTGGTGTGTTTCGCCCCGACGGCGGATGCACAGAAAAAGAATTTCCGTTTCAATTATTACACCTCCGAGGATGGCCTTTCCCAGAACATGGTGGATTGTATTTTCCAGGACAGCAAGGGATTCATGTGGTTCGGCACCTGGAACGGACTGAACCGGTTTGACGGGTATACCTTCAGGACATTCACCCCGGGAGAGAAAAAAGGGCAGCGGCCCGGAAGCATTTTCATCCATGACATTGCGGAGGATCCATACGGGAACCTATGGATCGGCACGGCCGACGGCCTGAATGTCTACCTCTACGAGCAGGACCGTTTTATCCTGTATTCCCATGAAC
>DSDZ01000244.1 GCA_011048475.1 Bacteroides sp.
GGAATTCACGTATGTATCCCGGCTGCTGCGCATGGTATATTCCGCAAGTCCTTTCATCGGTTTGTAGAAGAGCTCCACATCCACCAGGTACGAGGGAGTCTCGTAGCTGGCACCTGCAATGAAATGCCAGGCTGTACTGACAGGGATCGTTTTATCATCGGCGAGCAACCAGAAATCCCGGTTCCCTTCCAGCACATTCTCCCGGACTACCTGGTTGGTGAACTGGGTGTATTTCCCAGTGGAGAATTTAAGGTTCCACCGGGAATTGAGCCTGTAATTGAGGCTCGCCCGGGGTTCCGGGTAGATTTTACGGGTTTGGTTATAAAATGTGGTTCTTAACCCGTAGACCAGGGTGAGCTTTCCCTTGATGTAGATCTTGTCCTGGATGTATCCTGCCATCGTAAAACCCTGCGTCCGCATACCCACAAGGTTCAGCGTGTCATCCCGGGTATAATCGTAGGAGACATCCAGCAGCGTGGATTGAATTCCGAATTCAAGTGTGTTGTCCTGGGTGAGCCTGTATTCATGGTCCATCCTGAGGGTGTAATCCAGGATGTTGTTATCCTCGATGGTCCCGTTTCTCGAGGTGGTGACCGAACCGTCATCGCTGGTCACGCTTCTTTCCCGGTAATTGTCCCGGTCACTGAAATAATTGGAAAAGGCCAGGGTTGTATTGGAATAATACCTGTCCGTCCATTGCCGGGACCACTTTCCGCTCATTCCCCAGTTGCCCCATTCCAGCAGGTCCACCGTATTCATGTTAAAATTGTCGGAGAATTCCCCTCCGGGCGGTCGCGGCCCCAGGCCGGCGGCCACATCGGCCGTTTTATCCAGTATATCTTTGCCGTGATAGAAACTCAGGGTGATGATGTCCTCCTGGTTGGGTTTCCACGTGGCTTTGGCGTTGATATCGTAGAAATGGAATTCGGGATCCATGGAAAATTGAGCGAACCGTCCGCCCATGGAATGATCGGATTCTTCCGAAGTATTGTACATGTCATTGATCTTGTTGTAAAGCCCGCTCCGGATGAAATCTGTATAGGATCTTCTACCCGAAACAAAGAAGTTCAGTCTCTCTGAAACGGGACATTCAAGATGGGCGCTCCCGCTGAGGGCCGAAATGCTCACTCCTCCTGAAGTCCGCCTGGTATTCCCGGTCTTGCCTGTCAGTTCCATCACACTTGAGATCTTCCCGCCGTATTTCGATTCAAATCCTCCTTTGAAGAGTTGCACGTCCTTGATGGCGTCGGCATTAAATGCACTCAGGAATCCGAAGAAATGGTCCACGTGGTAAACGGTAAATCCGTCCAGGAGAATGAGGTTCTGGTCCGGTGTTCCTCCCCTTACATAGAGTCCCGACGAGGTTTCATTCCCACTGCTCACACCCGGCATGAGCTGGAGCGTCCGGAAAATATCCTTTTCACCCAGATTGGGCAGGATGTCGATCTGGGCCGGTCTCAGGGAGATCTGGCTGGTCTTTTCGGCACAGGTCACCAGTTTTTTTTCTTCCCCCACGATCATCACCTCTTCGATCCGGTAATCCACCGGTTTCATATAAATACGCAGGTCACTGATGGCAGTTTCCGGCTTCAGTTTGAGCTGTTGTGTTTCATATCCCAGGAAGCTGAAAATGATGGTGGAGGTATCGGTGGGAACGTTCATCAGCATAAAATGACCGTCCACATTGGCAATGGAGCCAGTGGGTTCTCCCCGTATGGAAGCGGTGGCATAAGGAAGTGTTTCGTATGTATTATGATCATAGATCCATCCAGAAATGCGGATATTTTTCCTTGCGGCAGTCATCTCGCTCATTTCTTTTTTTTCTGAAAC
Source organism: Bacteroides sp. (assembly GCA_011048475.1). Lineage (GTDB taxonomy): Bacteria > Bacteroidota > Bacteroidia > Bacteroidales. The sequence continues at coordinate 1,831 of DSDZ01000244.1, forward strand.
GGGACTGATCCGTACCACCTTCCCCTGCTCAATGGAAAAATCAAGCCCTGTATTTTTCAGAAGGGCTCTCATGGTGGCCTCAAGGTCGAGTCCCTTTATATTCATGTTGTGTATTTCAATCCCGCTGACATCCTTCTTTTCATAGATAAAATCGATCTGGTATCCCATTGACAGGTCCAGCAGGACTAGTTCCAGCAGTTTGTCAATGTAATATTCACGAATAAGAATCTCTTTGTACTGTGAGCAGACATTCGTTGAGATCAGACATGTCATGGCTGTCCCTGTGAGAAGGATCTTAAAATTCATTGGGTACCGGTTTCAATTATGAAATTAGACTGCGGAGATGGCAAGCATATTTCAGGACCCGTGATTTTTTAACCATTTTTCACATACCGTTCCGGTTTTCACCCGGTATCTCCGTGATCATCTCCTGGCAGGAGGATACCTGTGCAATGAATCCTGTAAAGATCCCGGTGAGTGAAGCCTTGCCCGATCATGGTGAGGTGGCAGGCTGTCTTGGAAAGTCGGGTTTCTGCCCGGAAACATCCCCGGTCTCGGACCCAAAGGCGGAAGTTTGTGGAGATCATTCAGTTTTTTTACCTGTTCATCGGTCAGGTAAGGGATCAGGCTCATCCGCAATGAGTCAAAATCCGCTTCCGCTTTCTTCCTGATGGCTTTCCTGGTCTCCATGGACTTTTTTTCATATGCATCCAGGATCTTTGTGATCTCTTTTTGCTGTTTCCCGGTCAGCTGGAGCTCATGGACCAGTCTCTGTTCCATCATATACAAAGGCTCTATTCTTTCTGGTTTCCTCATGCGCCTGAGATGTAGCAATCCGTCAGAGAACATTCCCAGTGCAAACCCTATCAACAGGGTAATGATCAGGTAGATAAATGCTTTTCCTGTCATATTGGTCTATTTAACCGATAAATAATAATTAACAATGTATTCATTCAGTGCCATTGCCTCCGCTGATTCTTCTGTATCGGATCCTGCCAGCAAATGAACGATGAAAACGAGGATCAGGATAAAAAGCGCGGCCAGCCCTGGGACATTGACCCAGTAAAAC
>DSDZ01000254.1 GCA_011048475.1 Bacteroides sp.
ATGTGCTGCATGCCTTCCAGAAGATCCGTAAGCTGATCCAGGTTGAACCGGTACCCATGTTCATACCAGCTGCAGTAGTGGTACCGGGGTTTCTTCAATACCACATGATTGGATTCGGCCATGCTGATGGCGAAATCCCTGAACGTGTCGTACGGATGGGAACCTGACCGGAAATGAAGGGTAGGCAGCTGCAGGGTGCCTGTCCCTCCCGTGGGTATACCCTCGGTGGAGAACCCTGCTTCCAGGTAAGCCTCGCAGGTATCGGTCCTCCTGTCAGTCAGGCCGAACCGCCTGTGGCGGTTATAAATGGAACACCGCTGCAGGAAATCCCTGTGGTCAAAGGCCCCCATGACCAGGGTGGTCTCACCGGGCGAAATGCAGCCGGTGACCAGGTAGCTGTCATAGCTCCACACATCCCTGGAAACCGGATGGGGATCGAACCTCAGTTCCTCCGGCTGACCGATCTCAATCATGCCGCTGGGACCGGCAAAGCCGAATCCCTGCTTGTAGAAGCGGTCAAATCCCGCCAGCCTTCCCCCGGCAAGGGGATAGACCTGGGTGGGGGCGATGTCCATTCCTTCCAGGGTACAGTCCAGGATCAGACCGGCTGCATCCCTGGAAAGGTCCAGCACCAGGGTGCCTTCATCCAGCCTGTAGATGATCCTGCCCCCGTTCTCGTCCTTCCTTGTTTCCGTATGACGCGGGAATATTTGGTGATCCCGGAAGGACGGGTAACATTCCCTGATTGCCTGTTTTCCCATCACCAGGTCAAAACTCCCGTTCTCATAAATGATCCATGCGGGCTCCGGCGCGGAACCGGTTCCCCGGGCCGGACCGGGACCGTGCGGGGAGAATGGGACGTCCCCCCGAACAAGTTGCGGAATGATCATGCTTCCTGCCGGAACCATGTTCCCTGTGGCAAGAATCCTGCCCGCCGCTCCTGCTCCCGCCACACAGCATACCGACTGCCTGATGAATTTCCGTCGTTCCATACCCTGAAAAATATCTGTAATTACGGTTCCACGGGTTTCCCGGTTTTAATCACCGGCACGCAATCGCCTGTAATATAGCCCAATGAATGTGAGGATGATCAGCTCGCCGATGGCGAAGATCCACCATGGGAAACGGCCGGGGATGTACCGGGTAGCCACCTCCAGCACCTCCGGATTTTTCACATCCAGCATCCCGAACAGGGAAAAGTGGACCAGCATGTGCCGGGAATAGTCGAATACGAATCCCAGGATCAGCACCAGGGATCCCAGGATGAGCCCTCCCCATTCACGGGCCAGGATGCGGGTATCCTTCCCCTTTTCGGCCTGCACCAGGATCACCATGGCCAGCAGGATCATGGTGAGGGAGACCAGCACGGGTGAAAGGACCGGTCCGGTCCACGTGGTTGGGATCAGGAACAGCACGTCCCAGGTCATGATCGTTTCGGGCCATCCCAGGAGCAGCCACAGGAATATATAGTAAAAAATGTCCCAGACGGCAAAGGAGTAGAGGAACCAGGCGAACACCGTGCTGAAACGCCTGGCGGCCAGCACCCCGATGGTGACCAGCATCACCAGGGTGGCCAACTCCCTGAGCAGTTCGGTGACCGCCAGGTCCACCGGAACTGGCGAAAGCGGGAATCTGAACCCGCCGGGATAGAGGATCTCCCGCAGATAGATCACCACCGCGGTTTCCATGAATGCCATTGCAACTGCAAATGCTGTGATGGTGATGATCTTATTGCGAAGGCTCATGGGTGAACGGTTTTTGACAAGATAATAAATTTACCGGGCCCATCCCGGGATCACACCCAGATTGATACCTATGACCTTTTCACCCAGCAGCCAGGTGATCAACACCACCGCAAGGACACCGATCATATTCAGAATGAATCCTGTGCGCACCATGGTGGCCACACGGATCCGGTTGGTGCCGAAAATGATGGCATTGGGCGGGGTGGCGGTGGGTAGCATGAAAGCCAGGGAAGATGAGAGGGTGGCAGGGATCATCAGCAACAGGGGATTGTTCCCGCTGCTGATGGCCAGGCTGGCGAAGACAGGCAGCAGCATCTGCGTGGACGCCACATTGGAAGTGAGTTCAGTGAGGAATGACATCAGTGTGGCCACAGCCAGCAGGATGAGGTAAGGATGTACACCCCTGGTCCAGAGCAGCTGCTCCCCGAACCACAGGGCCAGTCCCGATGACTGGAATCCCAGTGCCAGGGCAAACCCGCCCCCGAAAAGCAGTACAATGTTCCAGGGAAGCTTCCGGGCTGTTTCCCAGTCCATGATACGTCCGCCTTTTTCACTCCTGGAAGGAATGATGAACAGGATGATGGAAATAAAAATGGCCACCGTTCCGTCGTTGATGTAGTCGGGAACTTTGAAGATCTGTGCCCAGCCGGGAATAACGAATGCATTGACGGTGATCCCCGCCCTGGTGATCCAGAGCAGTGCCAGGATGATGAACAGGATCAAAATCACCCGTTCCTCCTGGCTGGCGCGTCCCAGTTCCCGGTAAGCATTTTTAAAATGTGCTTTGTCCATCCCTTCCCATTTCCGGCGGGGCCTGAAGAGAAAATAGATCACCACGAATACGGCCGCCAGCATGATCAGGGAAAGAGGGAGTGCAAACAGGAGCCAGCTTGTAAATGAAATATCCGGCGCTTCCGGATGCAGAAGTGTCAGGATCCTCGGGCAGACAAGGTTCGTTGGGGATCCCACCAGGGTGGACATACCGCCGACGGAGGCACTGTAGGCAATGGCCAGGAAAAGTCCGGTGGAATATTTCGTGAAATTGCGGGTAGTCAGATTTTCCTCGAGACTGACCACCACGGAGATCACGATGGGGATCATCATCATGGTGGTTGCGGTGTTAGAGATCCACATGGAAAGAAAAGCGGTGGCC
>DSDZ01000365.1 GCA_011048475.1 Bacteroides sp.
CTCATAAAGACAAACTACAATTTTTTAATCATCTTTGGACTCAGGCCGTATCGCTTCATTTTTGCATAAAGCGCTGTCTTGCCAAGTTTTAGCTCATTGGCGGCCTCAATTGCATTGGCGTCATTTTTCCTCAGGCACTTTACAATGATCTCTTTTTCAAAATCGGCGGTCAGGTCTTTAAGAGATTTCTGGCCGAATTGAACACAGACCTGGTTCAGATAGTCGCCGGATGATGAAACAGTGCCTGTTTCACCCAGATGGATATCCTTTTCGGTAATGACATTGTTCCTGGCCATGAGGACGGCTCGTTGAATCACATTTTCAAGTTCTCGAACGTTGCCCGGCCAATCGTGCAGCAATAGACGGCCGATGATGCTGTCCGGCAGGAAATCAATTTTCTTTTTAAAGGCAGTGCGATAGTGTTTAACAAAATGTGTGGCCAGATCAACCAGGTCGTCTCTTCTTTCCCGGAGCGGCGGGATATGAACATTGATAATGTTCAGCCTGTAGAACAGATCCAGGCGGAACCTGCCGTCCTGGACCAGCTTGGCAAGATCAAGATTCGTTGCTGCCAGGATCCTGACATCAACACGAAATGTCTTGTTACCGCCCACCCGGATGATTTCACCGTTCTGCAGAACGCGCAGAAGGGCTGACTGCATCCTGGGACTGATATCGCCAATCTCGTCAAGGAAGATTGTGCCGCCGTTGACTATCTCAAATTTACCCTTCTGCTGGGCATTGGCGCCGGTGAACGCGCCTTTTTCATACCCGAACAAGTCGCTTTCCAGGAGACTGTCATTAATTGCGTTGCAGTTGACCTTGAGAAAGGGTTTATCACTGCGGTTGCTGCATTTCTGGATAAGGTTCGCGACCAGTTCTTTTCCTGTCCCGGATTCGCCGGTAATAAGTATCGTCGCGTCAGATTCGGCAACCTGGTCTATCATCCCCCGGAGATCGCGCATCTGTCGGCTGGAGCCGATCATCTCATCGGTATAACTTTTTTTCTGCAGTTTCCTTTCCAGGACATTGAGCTGTTGGGAAAGCTGTTCCCGGATTTTTTCTGTTTCGCGTAATTCCTGAATCTTCTCGTGAAGTATACTTTCCAGATCTTCATGAAATTCGATGATTTCCCGGGCCTGGTGAACACGCTTGGTGATGTCACGCATTACCAGCATGACCAGCTTGTCGCCTCGATATCCACGGAATGAAACAGATGTGTAGGAAACATTAATGTCGCCGATCTGAGTCTCAAGAACTTCTGTTTGTCTTTTTCCTGAAGTTATCTGTTTTACAGGACAGTTATTCTGGCACCGGTCATTGGCATTGCACAAACAATCATGGCATTTTTTATTGCGCAGATCACCAAACGCGGAAATTGCGCTTTTATTCATAAATTCGATCATATTGTCATTCCTGATCAATATGACCATTTCAAGCATGTTGTCGAGCAGGGCTGTCCAGTTATCGGACAGACGATCAACTTCTCGCTTTCTTTTGTGAAAATTCGGATTTGCGGAGTCCACCTGTTCTTTCCTTGTCGCGTTTTACAAGAAAAACCCAAATCCTGCTTTTGAGCGTTTCAGTCTTACGTTGAGAAAATTTTGAACTATACTTTGACTTCTCTTATATTGGACATGTTTTTCAATAATACTCTTCGGCATAATAATTATGATATCCGACACCCTGTATTTTTTTATCAAGAATATTGAACTCAAAGGCATTAAAGACAACACCGATAATTTTTTCCCTGCCGATACGATCGACCATTTTCTTGATATTTTCTCTGCCTGATTTGCCCCATCTGACAACGAGTACAACCTTGTCAACCAACTGGGACAGGACAAGGGTTTCGGCAGCAACATGAAAAGGTGGAGAGTCCAGAACCAACAGGCGATTATCTGCCATGTCGGCAAGCTCATCAAGCATTGCAGACATTCTGTCTGAAGAGAGAAGTTCGGAGGGATTGTCAGGCGGTGATCCTGAAGGAATAATTGAAAGCTTGGGAAGACCCGTCGCATAAATCATGTCAGAGATATTGTCTCCGTCGCGAAGGTATTCTGTTAAACCCCTTGCATGTTTAAGGCCAAACAGGCTCTGGAGCGATGGCCGTCGCAAATCACAATCGATCACGAGGGCCTGTTCTTTCACACTATGGGCAAAGCTTACCCCGAGGTTTGCGCAAACAAAACTTTTTCCCTCCTGCGGGTCGCAGCTGACAACCATCACGCTCCGAGGAGGTTCGCCGGATTCCGGATGCAGGATCATGGTCCGCAATTTTCGAAAACTTTCTGCCACGCCGGAGAAGGTCTCAATCGCATGAACGAGCCGTTCGTCCCAGTTTTCGGTGGACGCTCCAAGATCTGGCGGAAGGGAAGGCGCCTTTGCAGCCACTTTCCTCTTCCTTTCTTCCGCAACCGTGCTGCTGGAAATAACCTGCGGTTCATCAGGTGGAGCAGGGGAGGTGAAATCAGGTTTATGGACTGATTCCACTTTATTCAGTGCTTTGGAGACTTTGCCCACTATTTTCAACTCCTATAGAATGATCATCCCCTGTTTCCAGAAATATATCCCTGCACCGATAATGGCACCGGCAGCGAATAACAGGGCCGTGTTCAAGGTGATATCTATTAACCTTCTTTTTGTGACTTCTTTTTGTATATCAATGGTTGGAACAGCACAGACTACCGGTATATTCAAATACGTCTCAAGCTCAACCGGGTCTTTGAATGCTGTGCTCATGGATTCGAGGAATAATGACACTCCTCCTCCCAGTCCCAGGCCAAGGGCAATAGCCGCTAATAATATTTTTATGAAATCAGGCTTGAAGGGTTTTTCCGGAAAATGAGCTGAATCAATGATTTTGAACTGGCTTCCCCTGAGTTGATTTTCCAGGC
>DSDZ01000087.1 GCA_011048475.1 Bacteroides sp.
GTTCATCACTTTCTGCCAGCAGTTTCAGTTTTCCGCCTGCACTGTCGCCGGATAGAGATGTCCGGTCGTACAGGGATGGATGGATGTAGTGGGGATCGCTGATAATGATCATGGTCACCGGATCAGGAAGCGTATCCCCGGTGGCGGTCGGGACCCCGCCGGTTATAAGCAGCGATGCCAGCCAGATCTGTTTGATCATCAGAATCATCCCGCTGCGGATTTACCACCTGATGGGCCGTTTCTTCCTGATCTTCCCCGTCCTGATGTCAAAAGGATCGGGCTGCCTGCGCTGCAGCATCCGGCCATAGACCATCAGGATGATGCCGGTAAAGAACGGACTGTAAACAAGCAACCTGGGCCAGCCGGACAGGAAAAGCCCCGCATTGTGCCCGAGGGTGATCAGCAGACCGGCAACGGCCAGGGTGATCCCTGCCCAGTAGAACTGGCTGGCGCGCTTCCGGCTTGCCCGGTTCACCTCTTCCCGGAGTACCTTCCGGTCGATCTGTCTGACCGTCTCCCTGACCTCCTCCTCCGACAGTCCCGATCCCCTCAGTTGCGATTTGATCTCGCTGTAACTCTTTCCTTCCAGTTTTTGCCGCACATAGTTTTCAATGGTGCTTTCAGGCAGATCATCCATCAGTCAGCGGTGTTTATCCGGTATTGATCGTTACGCTCCTCCGGTGCCTTTCAGGTGTTTGTCCAGGAACTGAAGAATTTTGCCGTATCCTTCGATCTGGTTCTCCTTTTTCCTGAATCCGTGTCCCTCGTCGTCGAATACGACATATTCCACCGGAACCCCGTTTTGACTGACGGCTTCGACGATTTCATCCGATTCGATCTTCAGCACCCTGGGATCGTTGGCCCCCTGGAGCACGATCAGCGGTTTTGTAACATTTTCCGCGTGGAAGAGGGGACTGATGCGGTATAGCCTTACAGAATCGAGGGTGCCGGGATCTCCCAGCTCGTCATACAGGGCTTTTTTCTGTCCTTCCCACCAGGGCGGAATGGACCGCAGTGTCCTGATCCAGTTGGTTACGCCAAAGATGTTGGCCCCCACCGCAAACGCTTCAGGCTGGAAGGCCAGGGCCGCCATGACCATGTAGCCGCCGTAGGATCCGCCTACAATTCCGACTTTGTCCATGTCCACATAGCCCAGTCCATCCAGGTAGTTTTTGGCATATACGCAATCCAGCAGGTCGTCTTCTCCATGTCTCTTGTTATCCAGGTTATGGAATGTTTTTCCGTAGCCGGAACTGCCCCGGTTGTTGACGGCCAGGATGGCATAGCCCTGGTTGACAAAATACTGGATCAGGCTGCTGAATCCCAGCCTGCTCTGTCCCCCGGGACCGCCGTGGATCCAGAGCAGGGCCGGAACCTTGTTTTTGCGGGATGCCTGGTGCGGCTTGTAAAGGATGGCCGGGATCTCCAGGCTGTCAAACGACGGATAACGGATCACCTCCCCTGTCACCAGGTCCCCTTCATCAATCTCCGGATTCAGCGTACTGGTAAGCTTTGCAAGTCCCCCGTCACTGAAACTGTAAACATGGATATCCCCGGGGGAAGTGGAACTGCCCACAGAGAGGCGGATCAGCTCTTCTGATCTGGAAATGGATACCCCGGTGATATCCCCGCCCTCGAATTCCGGCAGGCTGACTTCCTTTCCGCTGCTGAGATCATAGATCTTCACCACGGTCCTGGCATCCTCGTTTATCCCGATGACCCTGTACCTTTCCTGATGGGAATTGGAGGCATACATGACATCCCAGTCATCTCTGTAAACCACTTCTTTTTCACCTGTTTCCAGGTTCATCGCCGCCAGGTAGGTGTATTCGCTCCCCTCGTTGGTCAGGAAATAAAGGATCCTGTCATCCAGGCTGAAATCAGTGGGGGAGTAAGTGGCATCACCCTCATGTGCCGAGATATGCCTGGTCTCTCCCGTTTCCCGGTCCCTGAGGTACATTTCTTCGTTGGATGTGGTGACGGGCATGGTAAGCACCAGGTACCGCCTTTTATTCGATATCAGTGCGGGGGAAAGGTTTTCAAGATTCTCGTAGATCATTTCCGGTTCCAGCGTTTCGATGCTCATTTCGTAAAGGTCGAAGTAGCGAGGATCCCGCCTGTTCGAAACGAAGAAGAAGCTTTCCCCGTCCCGGGCCCATCCACCGAAAGAAGAGACCGCCCCTTCCCATGGTGTGAGATCGCTCACCGTGCCATCCTCATCCTGCATATAAATGTGGCTGATTTCGTTGCCTCCCCGGTCACTTGAGAAAAGGAACCTGTCATCTTCCGGGAAATAGGAGATGGCAAACATGGATTCCTTTTCGGAGAAAGTGAACTGCTCTTCTCCTGAACCGTCCACCCTGAGGGAGAACACATTGTAGATTCCGGTCTGGTTGCTTGTCACAAGCAGCCTGGTCTCATCCGCAGAGAAGCTTCCCCCGCTGATGGAGAGGTTGTCAAAAAATTGTTCGATGGTGTACTGTTTCACTTCTCTGGAGGGCTGGCCGCAGGCAACCATCATTGCCATGGCGATCACAATGGCGACTTTTTTCATCTGTTGCTGTATGAAAGGGATTTTGCCAAAGGTACAACAGGTGCCTTTGAAAACAAAGCGTTTTTTTGGGGTTACCTTCTCAGGAATTTCCGCCGGGTCCCCCGCGTGGCATCGGATGCCAGGATGTTTCCTCCGCCCCAGGTCAGGCCGGATTTTCTTTCACCGAGGGCGAAGGAAGTGTCCGGTATCCTTTTATCTTTTCCGGGAACTTCTTCACCTTTCTTCCTGTCCCTGTTCTCACGCTCCTGCCCCTTGCCGGAAACCTCATTTACCCGGCCGGCAGATTCCCTGGCCCTGCGTCTTGCCCGGTTCTCTCTGTCTTCAATGACATTCATCACAATAA
>DSDZ01000367.1 GCA_011048475.1 Bacteroides sp.
GCATGTGTTCCAATCCCCGTTGAAGGAGTGGATCCGGTCTATGTAAGGATTGGCCGCCAGCAGCGGTACAAAAGCCGATTTTGTCAGGTAATGGATCTCGGCTCCTTCAACCTGATTTTTCAGATGGCGCAGCACGGGCGTGGTGAGGATGATGTCACCCATGGAGCTGAACCGGATCACCAGAAACCTGACCATCTAAACCAGTACCTTGAAGAAGAGCAACAGCGCAAACCAGTATTCGGAATTATGCACATTCTCTTCGGTCAGTGCAGACGTGCCCCTGCCGCCTTCCCCGAGCTGCGGTTCAAACAGGGTTAAATACCGGGCATCGATACCGGAAGCCAGCCGGGAAACATAGGGAATTTCTGTCTGGCTGGAGGTGATGAAAGCCGGTTTTGTCAAGCCCCGGATGGCATCCTCAATGTGGATGGATGGCAGGAAATATTCTCCCGGACTCAGGGCGATCACTGCCTTTACCTGTTCCTGTTCCGTGGCGATTTTCAGGCAGAGTGAACCATTGGCGCCGCTACCGAAAAGGATCACAGGCTGACTGGATTCCTGAGTTGCATAGCGGATGGCAGCGAGCATATCCAGTTCGATATCCGAATGCGTAACAGGGCACCTGCTTTCCCTGCACAGTTTTGCGGTTTCATTGGATACGAAGTTCCAGCTTTCGCCGTTCCGGACATCCACGGCCAGACAATTGTAGTTCATGTTGCATAACCGGCGCGCAATTTTCTGAAATTCTCCGCGGCTCGATCCCTGTTCGTGAAAAAGCAGGATGTAGGGATGATCCGGGGCGGACACATACTGGTCCGCAGTGACCACCAGACCGTCCTCGGCCAAAAATGTGACGGTACTTTCACGGATCACTCCGAAGGAACTCCATCCCAGGGCGAAAAGGATCAATCCTGCCGAGCGAAGGCCGATCCGCAGGATGTGCATCCATTCACGTGGTTTTGACAGTTTCTGCAAGCACAATGATTTTATTGTTTTTGGCTTCCACAACGCCTCCGTTCACTTCAAAATAAGTAGTGGATCCTTTCTGGTCGGTAATTTTTATCCTTCCCTTTTCCAGTGTGGAGATAATGGGTGCATGGTTCTTCAGGATCTCGAAAGAACCTTTGGATCCGGGTACCTGGACCAGGTCCACCTCTCCTGAATACAACTGATGATCCGGTGCGATGATCTCAAGGAACATGATACCTTATTTTTTGGATTCGGCCAATAGCTTTTCCCCTTTCTCGATGGCATCTTCGATGGTACCCACCAGGTGGAAGGCTGCCTCCGGGTACTGGTCCACCTCACCGTCCATGATCATGTTGAATCCTTTGATGGCATCCTCGATATTGACGAACACCCCGGGAGTTCCGGTAAACTGCTCGGCCACGAAGAAAGGCTGGGACAGGAAGCGTGAAACACGCCTGGCCCTGTGCACCACCTGTTTGTCCTCTTCGGACAGTTCGTCCATTCCCAGGATCGCGATGATATCCTGCAATTCGTGATAGCGCTGCAGCAACATTTTGATCTTCTGAGCAGTCTGATAATGCTCTTCTCCCACAATGTCAGCTTTCAGGATCCTGGAGGTGGAGTCAAGCGGATCTACGGCCGGGTAGATACCCAGGGAAGAGATCTTTCGGCTGAGCACCGTGGTTGCGTCCAGGTGGGCAAAGGTAGTAGCCGGAGCAGGGTCCGTCAGGTCGTCGGCAGGCACATAAATGGCCTGGATGGATGTGATGGATCCCTTTTTGGTGGAGGTGATCCGTTCCTGCATAAAACCCATCTCCGTGGCAAGCGTGGGCTGATATCCCACTGCCGAAGGCATTCGGCCTAACAGGGCAGAAACTTCGGAACCTGCCTGGGTAAATCTGAAAATATTATCCACAAAAAAGAGGATGTCCCTTCCGCCGCTTTCCTCATCACCGTCCCGGAACGACTCGGCCACGGTAAGCCCTGAAAGGGCAACAGTGGCACGTGCTCCGGGAGGTTCATTCATCTGCCCGAAAACCAGGGTTGCCTGTGACTGGTCCAGCAATTCACGGTCGACCTTATCCAGGTCCCACGATCCCGCTTCCATACTTTTATCAAATTCTTTCCCGTATTTGATCACACCGGATTCGATCATCTCCCTGAGCAGGTCATTTCCTTCCCTGGTCCGTTCTCCAACGCCGGCGAACACGGAGATCCCTTCATATTTTTTGGCAATGTTGTTGATCAGTTCCATGATGATCACCGTCTTTCCCACACCGGCCCCGCCGAACAGGCCGATCTTGCCGCCTTTCGAGTAGGGCTCCAGGAGATCGATGACCTTGATCCCCGTATAGAGCACCTCTGTGTCCGTTGAAAGATTTTCATAAGCCGGGGGCTTGTTATGGATCTGGTAACCCTGAGAGCTGTCGACTGTTCCGAGCCCGTCAATGGCCTCACCCACCACGTTGAGCAGGCGCCCTTTCACCGTATCCCCCCTGGGCATCTTGATGGCCTGCCCGGTGGCGATCACTTTCATTCCGCGCTGAAGTCCGTCGGTAGAATCCATGGCGATGGTCCTGATGGAATGTTCACCGATATGCTGCTGACACTCTATCACCAGGATCGTGCCATCCGGTCTCTGAATTTCAAGGGCTTCATGAATGTCGGGCAATTCATCACCTTTCTTTTCAAAAGAGACATCCACCACAGGACCGATTACCTGGATGACTTCTCCTATCAGCTGTGACATTGGTAAGATTTTTAATGCAGTAAATACGTGTATTTTTCCAGTTGCACAAATTTAGCATTTTTTTAAAGGGAACAGCTTTCAACAGCCAATTATATCCACAATCAGCCGTTAAAACCATGGCCCGGTGACGAGATTTTCATTGCGGAAAAGCATAAAGTTGTAACGTCTTTTCATGAAA
>DSDZ01000212.1 GCA_011048475.1 Bacteroides sp.
CTTCCAGATCAATCCCCATTACACGGACCTGAACCCTCCCGGTCACGCGGGGGAGACCAGGGAAGACCGGATCATGGAGTACCTCGCCGCCAATCCCGGGGATGTAGTTCTGGGGCTGAGGGAGGGATGCATGTTCAAAGTGGAGGGGAACCGCATGGAACTGACCGGGGAGCGCACGGTCAAGGTGTTCCGTTTCAATGAAACACCCGTCGAACTGGACAATAAAAGCGATTTCAGTCAGTTTCTCATGAAATAGCGCAGTGCGACGGATCAGGATCATATCTGAATATGTGGTTGCTTTCCTGGTGATCGTATTGCTGCTCTTCTCTATTATCAGCGTCGTGGTGGTGAAGTTTCACGGAGAGGAGCTGCAATCCTACGTGATGCGGGAAATCAATACGAGGCTGGACAGCAAGATTTCCGTGGATGAGATCGCCGTCAGGGTCTTTCGTAAATTCCCGGCGGTTTCCATGGAACTTCGCGGCATCACCGTCTGGTCCAGTCATAATTTTAATGCCTGGGAATTTGAAGATGCGGGGGGCGATACGCTGCTTACCGCGTCTGCGGTGTATATCAGCTTCAATCCCGTCAGCCTGATCCGTAAAACCTACAACATCCGGCAGCTTGAGATCACAGGTGGCCTGTTGCATCTCTACACCGACCAGTCGGGGGAAAGCAATTACAGGCTTGTTTCGAAACCCGAAGGGAAGAAAGAGAACAGGCAGAAGATCCAGATGGGACAGCTGAAGGTGCGGGATTTTTTGATCGTTCTGAATAACAAATCCAAACAGCTCGTCTCCTCGGGCGTCCTGGAGGAACTGCAGCTCAACGGGAGGCTGTCCCGGCGGAATACCCAGATCAGGGGTGATTTAAAAGGGGCCCTGGAGATGATTTCCAACAAGGGGATCCCCTATGCATCGGAAAGAGCCATCCGGGCAAAGATCAACCTGGATGTGAACGATTCGATCTATATCCTGAATTCCGGCCAGCTGCAAATCGACCGGATCGTGGCAGACACGGACGGGAAGTTTATCGTACATCCTGCCGGAAGGGTGCAGATGGACCTGTATGCTGCCGCACGGGATCTCAGCATCCACGAGGTACTGGATCTTCTACCCGGCAAACTGAGCAGTCCGCTGAGCGGTATCAGGGGAAACGGCATTTTGCAGCTATATACAAGGGTGACCGGGGTGGCCAGTTCCACACTTACTCCCCGGATCGAAGCCGACTTTCAGACCTCCAATGCCAATCTTTCCTGGGACAAGATCCCCTTCTCTGTCAGGAACCTGAACCTTTCCGGAAGCTATTCCAACGGAGGCCGGTTCAACCCGGTGACCTCCTCCCTGGTGGTTGAAACCGTCAGTGCGACCATCGGCGATGACCACTTCTCGGGAAAAGGGACGGTCATGAATTTCTATCAGCCTGATTTTGCATTTGAACTGAAGGGGGATTTCCACCCGGACCAGTGGGTCAAATGGTATGAAACAACCCCCTTCCGGAAAGCGGGCGGGGTCATCTTCAGCGATCTGAAAGTGGAGGGATGCTATGACCGCCTCGGACTTCAGGAGAAAAAACTCCTGGCGTTTGATGTGGAAGGGAATGTTCGTTTCGAGGAGGTGGAGCTCCGGTTCAGGGACAGGGAAGGAACTGTTTCGGATCTGAATGGTTCGGTCCGGATCGATAATGATTTCTGGGAACCGGATTTCTCCGGCAGGTTTGGAAGGAGCGATTTTACCTTTTCGGGTACCGGCCTGAACCTGATCTCCTTTCTGATCGGCAGGAACGAGGAGCTGGTGGCATCGGCCACCCTCCGGTCGGACCGCATGGACCTGCAGGAGATCCTGGACCATCTTCCCGGAGGAGGCGTTGATGATGAAACACCCGTGAAGTTTCCGGAGAATCTGAACCTCCGACTGGATTTCCGGATCAATGATTTTTCAAAGGCCCGTCTGGAGGCCGGGAACGTACGGGGAGTCGCCTTCTATGACGCCCCGTTCCTGCACATCGACTCGCTGCAGATGGAAACCATGGAGGGGACGCTCGGGGGACAGTTCGCGATGATCCAGGACCATGAGGGGATCATCCATACGAATGTCAGCGCGAACATGCAGCACCTGGACATTCACCGGCTGTTCCTTGCATTCAATGATTTCGGGCAATCCCACCTCACCCATGAACACCTGGGAGGTAATATTTCGGGCACCTCTGTTTTTTCAGCCAGTTTTTCAGATGATTTTTCCATCCTTACCGAAACCATCCTCAGTGAAAGCAATGTAACCGTCAGGGATGGCGAGCTGCGGGGCTTCAAACCCATCCTTGCCCTTTCCAGTTTTATCGAAGTGGATGAGTTGAAGAACATCAAATTTCAAACCCTGGAGAACACGATCCTCATCAGGGATAACAGGGTGGTGATCCCTGCGATGGATATCCATTCCAACGCGCTGAATTTGTCGGCATCGGGTTCACACAGTTTCGATCACAGGTATGACTACCGGATCAAACTGCTGCTGTCGGAACTGCTTTACAGCAAGGCACAGAAATCAACGAATACAGAATTCTCCATCGCTGCCGATGCGGCCGATACCCGCACACTTTTCCTGAAAATCCATGATGAGGGTTCCGGGGCCAGTGTGTCACTGGACCGGGAAAAGGCCGCGGAAAAGATACGGAGCGATTTGCGCGCTGAAAAGACAGAGCTTAAGTCCGTTCTGAACCAGGAACTGGGGCTCTTCAAAAAGGATGAAGAGGTGAGAAAGATGCAGGCAGAGGAGGGAGAAACGCAGGAGCTTTTCAGATTTGAATTCCCCGGGGAGCCGGATACCGGAGCCAACGGCCGGGCCGTGGGACAAAAGGAGAGGTGGTGGCGGAGGGTGAGACCGGACTCTGCTGAGA
>DSDZ01000073.1 GCA_011048475.1 Bacteroides sp.
CTTCAGCGATGATCCCGTTTTATGCGCTGGTGGTAGTCGTATTCCTGATCAGCCTGTATGTCCGATCCAAACACGGATTAGCAGCACAAATCAGAAAAATCGACAGGGAGATTGAAGAGATTGCCAAACTTGAAACAGATCCCGATATCGCAGCATAATCAATTCTGCAGGCTTATTTCTTTTCCTGATAAATTGCGAACCATTCGGGCTGGAAAGCGTTATTGGTCGTGTACGGACTTTGATATGCAGCAAATAAAATGAAAACGAAGAATCTGAGCTTATTTTTAATACTGGTATTAACATCTGCCTTCGGACGGGCCCAAAATCCTTCCGTGGAGTTTGCATCAAAAGATAATAATCTGAAGATCAGAGGAATTGCCGAACTCGGTTTTCTGGGAGTGCTGAGTCACCAGGTTCAGTTCAGCAACAGCGGGACCTACATCAATTATGTGAATGAAGGCGGACAGGATGTATTGTTCCCGGTCAGCAGGCTGTCCCTGGAGCTGGAAATCAGGGAAAGACATACGCTGACTTTCCTTTACCAGCCCCTTCGACTTGAAACGACAACGACTCTGGTAAGAGACCTTGTAATTGACGACCTGGTTTACCCTGCCGGCACAGGAGTCAATTTCTTATACAACTTCCCCTTCTACCGCATCAGTTACATGAAGGAACTGGCACCTGGCAGTGAAAAATTCGACTTTGCCCTGGGGGCCTCACTGCAAATCCGGAATGCGACCATCGAATTCGAGTCAACGGACGGCACCCTGTTCCGTTCCAACAGGGACATCGGTCCGGTTCCGATACTGAAATTCCGAACCCGGTATACGATCAATAACTTGACATACACTGAAGTTGAAGCGGATGGATTTTATGCGCCCATCAGTTACCTCAATGGCAGTGACAATGAAGTTGTCGGGGCCATCCTGGATGCAAGCCTGCGCCAGGGTCTGAATATTACAGATGAAGTCGGGGCGTTTCTGAATCTCCGCTACCTGGGCGGTGGTGCGGTGGGGACTTCCGATGATGAACCGGGACCGGGCGATGGGTATGTAAAGAACTGGCTGCACTTCATGACGGTGACCTGCGGGTTCGTTTACGCCTTTCCTTCATTCTGAGTAAGATCGATAAAGAAATAACGTTAGTATTTCACAACCTTCTGTGTAACGACAAAGTCCCGCGACCTGACCGTGATGAAGTAGATGCCTTGCGCGAAGGGTGAAAGATCTATCTGACGATTGTCTCCTTCGATCTTTGTTGAGTATAGCAACTGTCCGTCCAGGCTTGAAATCCGAACCGTCCATGGACCCGCTTCAACTGTTTCAAACATGATCGGCCCGGATGCCGGATTCGGATAAATCTTGAAATTACCCTGCCGGGCATCATGTGTCCCGGTGTTGATCCACAGGTTGCATGTATCACGAGGACCAACATATATTAATTCATCATCCTGATAAGCGCACAGTAATTCGTAGTACGTATCGTACTCGAAGGCACGGATCATGATATCTGTCCCGACACCTTCAATAAAAGATCCATAATCCCGACCAAGAACAACATTTTTACCATACTGGTTGTACTCGATCTCCTCGACCTTCACCTTTTTGTCATATTTTGAATCGATCTTGTTTCGTATTAAGAATGTGTCATTTACATCCAGGCTGAGATCCATAATCAGATAATCTGCCGTATCCTCCAGATACCTTACCCATACCCTTCCGGTCATTGTATCCTCTCTGATCATCCCTGCGACTCCGGAAACCATTCCCCACTGATAATAGTCCTCATATAACCACCGATAATTGGTATCATTCATCAGGGTATCACCATATGCTTTATAAATCAGGGTATAAAGAAGGTCTGCAACATTGTAACTCGTAAGATAATTCCATTGAGTCGTATCCTTTCCGAAAATGGATTTATAGCTCCTAATCGTGCCGGCATAGCAATCCGAATACGCAGGATTCCTGTACCTGACCTCCCCGTTTTCACTGAAGCACACATGCTCCCAGTAATGAGTACCGCAGGTCGGTATATCAGAGATGTGACCTAACAGACCATTTTTGATGCTTCCGATGCCTTCCACGATAAGGTCCGGATTGTGATAATACCAGCCATTGTCGACCGTGTACATCTTCCTGTATTCCCCGTCTATCTGAATGGAATCTGTTTCCAGGACAATGGAACGGAAAGACCTGTTCTCTGTGTGGTCAATGGTATCACCCACACGGGCTGTGAAGTCGTACAGCAGCACTTCCTCAGACAGGTCGCTTCCCAGGAATCCCTGCCCGATATAGTAAATCTTTCGATCTTTCTCCCTGATGGCACCCACAGGTTCAATCTCCGGATCAACCAGATCACCTGTCTCCAGGCAAAGCCTGCCATAGGCAAGATCATTAATAACCGTGTCCCCATGAAGCGCATAACGCAGGAGGAAAGTATCCGGCGGGCTGTCGTTGTCACAGGTTGTCAGGAGGTAAATGTTCCATCGGGCATTTTCTGAAGGAAACGGGAAGTACTGCTGCCCCTGTAGGGGCATACTGCAGATGAAAAGAATTACCAGGACTGTTGCTGGGATTTTCATCTCTTTTTACCGATCATACCCGGAACGTGTTCACCTGTATTATCCCTTATCATTCTCAATTTGTTCCCATTTATCTTTGATATCCACCTCTCCATCATAATAATTGACTTGAGTATCTTTATTAAAAATCTCAAATGTGGGTGCTAATAAAATTTTATCTGAATCAGGATATTCAGCGATATCATATCCAATATATGTTCTAATGTCCAAATAAATACAAACCTCGGTCGTGTGATTATATAATTGATGTGCGCCTGCCTCCCCTTTTTCAAAAAATATCAAATCACCACGCTGTACAACTTCCAGTC
>DSDZ01000074.1 GCA_011048475.1 Bacteroides sp.
GATTACCAGAACGGATGGGACACCGACCAGTTCCCCATTGACCTGTACGAGCTGGTGGAAGCCATGCTGGTGATCCTGGAAGCCGGGGGATTCAAATCCGGAGGCATCAATTTCGATGCAAAAACCCGCAGGAACAGCACCGACCTGGAAGATATCTTCATCGCGCACATTGCGGGCATGGATGCATTTGCCAGGGCCTTCGAGATCACCCTGGATATCCTGGAAAATTCACCCTACAGGAAGATGAGGGCTGAGCGGTATGCCTCCTTTGACACGGGACCGGGTGCCAGGTTCGAGAAAGGGGAGATGTCCCTCGAAGAGCTGAAGGAACTGGTAACCACGCTGGGCCATCCGGAACAGCTTTCCGGGAAACAGGAGCTTTATGAAGCCATCATCAGCCAGTACATCCGCTGATTTTCGCCGGAAGGAAAAAAGTGTGAGCGGGTACAGGATCGGCATCGCGGGACCCGGAAAGGTGGCCCACCTTCATGCAAAGGCGATCGGGGAGATCGGGAACGCCGTCCTCGCCGGGGTCTGTTCCAGGTCCCTGTCACGGGCCACGAGTTTCGCTTCCCTTTACGGGGCCCGGCCCTATGACGATGTGGGAGGGATGGTCCGGACTGAGAAGCTGGATCTGGTGATCATTTGCACACCCCATCCCAACCACCTTGAACCGGCCCTGCAGGCCCTGGAGGCCGGGGCACACCTCCTGGTGGAAAAGCCTCTGGCTTCCACCCTCCAGGATTGCGATGCCATGATCGGAGCGGCCGCAAAGGCGGGCCTGAAGCTGGGAGTGGTGAGCCAGCGCCGCTGGTACCCTCCCACCCTGCGCGTCAAAAAAGCCATTGATGAAGGGAAGATCGGGAAGCCCGTCCTGGGAACGGTCCAGATGCTCGGATGGAGGGATGAAGCATATTACCGCTCGGATCCGTGGAGGGGCTCGTGGAACATGGAAGGAGGCGGGGTGATGGTCAACCAGGCCCCGCACCAGCTGGACCTGCTGAGCTGGTTGATGGGACCGGTGGAAGAGTTGTTCGGAACATGGGACAACCTGAACCATCCGTATATCGAAGTGGAGGATACGGCCCTGGCCATTGTCAGGTTCAGGAGCGGTGCCCTGGGGAACATCATTCTTTCCAACTGCCAGAAACCGGGCATCCACGGGAAGATCCACGTTCATGGAGAAAACGGGGCCACGGTGGGTGTACAGACCGAAGGAGGTTCAATGTTCATTGCAGGCATGACCCCCATCTCGGAGCCCCCGGTAAACGACCTGTGGACCGTCCCCGGAGAAGAGAAGATGCTGGACGGGTTCATCAGAGAGGACCGGGAGTTGTTCGAACGGATCGATCCGATGGTCCATTTCATCCGGCTGCAGACCGAAGAGTACCTGGATGCGCTGGAGACCGGGCGGGATCCGCTTGTCACCGGGAAGGAAGGACGCAAAACCGTGGAGCTTTTTACGGCCGTTTACCGGTCGGCAAGGGACCGTGTGCCGGTGAAATTCCCGCTGGAGCCGGAAACCGGCCGCAGTGACTTTGACGGCCGCCTTTCTGCCGGGGGGACAAACTTTCAGAACAGCCTGACCACCCCGTAGACCCCCACCAGAATGATGGCAATGCAGCTGACCACAAGGGCCACGTTGTAAAATCGCCCCGGCCGGAGCAGCTGCTCCCGGGTCCCGAACCTGAAGTAAAAACCGGCAACCACCACGATCACCAGCATGATGAAGGTGGCAATGCCGCCGATGGTGACCATCAGTACCGGGAGCTTGACCAGAAGAAAAGCAATGGTCCACAGCAGTGGAAAGACGACGGCAAGGATCCGGATGGTCCGCAACCGGACCCGCAGGTTGCTGAAGTCAATCCATTTCACCACACCGAACAAATCCGAAAAGATCCTGGTGCGGATGGCCAGGGCCGCAAAGAGGGTGGAAAAAAGGACCACGAAGGAACCTGCCAGGAAAATATTCTTTGCAGCGGGTCCTACCGAATCTGTATAGATCCTGGAAAGGGTCTCGATCATTTCATACCCTTCCGGGATTTCTCCCCGCCGGTGAAGAATGGCCGCCCCGAGCACAAAAAAAGCGGCGGTGACGATGGTGTAAACGATCATCGACAGGAACGCATCCAGGTACATCACGCGGATCCAGCCGACGGCCCGTGCGCTCCATTGGGGATCGTTCCTGCCGGGCCCGGAAAACCTGGCATACCCTTTCTCAATGCACCAGTAGTTGTAGGACAGGATCTCATCCCCACCCACGCCCGTCAAACCGAATGCAGCCAGTGCAAAGCCCACCGTACCTGCCGGAAGCCTGAAGGAGAGCCCCCCGCCCAGATCGGCCAGCGTGATGGAAAAATTGGTTCGCTGGACCATCACAAGCGCCAGGATGGTGAAGAGCACGAAAAAACCCATGAAAAACAGGGAGATCTTTTCAACCAGCCCGTAATAGCCGAAGAGCATAATGGTGATGACCACAATGGCTGTCAGGATGGTCCAGCCGCCCACGGATACGGGGGGAAAGGCCATGTGGAGGATCATGGCAACCCCGCCGATGATCCCGCCCAGCTGCAACGGCTTGAAAATCCACAACACCAGCCACGCCCAGACTCCCCAGCTGGCCCTGCTTTTGCCGAAGCGCGGACCCG
This sequence comes from Bacteroides sp., assembly GCA_011048475.1. Lineage (GTDB taxonomy): Bacteria > Bacteroidota > Bacteroidia > Bacteroidales. The sequence continues at coordinate 2,649 of DSDZ01000074.1, forward strand.
GAAGCCGGTTCATCATCTGCATGGCCGGGGTGCCCCTGATGATGGATTGGCGCCCGAATTCCAGCTGAAGGGTGATTTTAACCAGACAGCTTACCAGGATGACCCAGAGGGTCACAAAACCCGCTTTGGCGCCCAGGGTGGTGGTGGCGATCAGCTCTCCGGATCCGACTACCGATGCAGAAAGGATGAATCCGGGTCCCAGAAATCTCACTCTGCCGAAAAAACCGCGCGGGGGATCCAGGA
>DSDZ01000076.1 GCA_011048475.1 Bacteroides sp.
CCCAAGGAAATTGCCTACAGCCATCTTATCGATTTTGTATCCGATTTCAAGTTGCCTTCCGTACACGTGAAGAAATCGAGGGTCTGGGCAGTCAAACAATTCTTTCATTTCCTGGTTCTGAATCAGTGGGCATCAAGAGACCTTGCCAGAGATCTGCCATATCCGAAAATCGAAAAGACAATCCCAACGTACCTGACCATCGATGAATTCAATCGAATTATCAAAAGTTTAAGCCATCGAACCGATTCGCTGATTGAATTGCGGAACCTCGTTATCATCATGCTTTTAGGCATGCTTGGGCTGCGCACGTCGTCCCTGTTTGCCTTGAATGTCCAGGATGTCGATCTCACATGCGGCCTGCTATGGATTCATGAAAAAGGTCGGCGCAGACGGACGCTGCTGATGCCTTACGTCCTTTGCCAACTGATGCAAAAATACCTGGATATGGGCCGGCGAAAAACCGGGCCGTTGTTTTTGTCCAAACGAAAGCGACGCATTTCACAACGCACTCTCCAGAATATCTTCAGAACCGTTGCCGATCAAACCGGCATTGAGAAAAAGCTGCATGCACATCTGTTTCGTCACACCGCAGCAACCCATCTGAATAAAGTGGCCGGCATTGATGTGACCCAGCATGTCCTGGGACACACAAGACGTTCCAATACCATGAGATACGCACATCTCAATCCGGATCAATATGCCGTTTATATGCGGCAACATCCATACATGAAAAAGGAGGCGTCATGATCGGGCTCATTGATCAATACCGTAAAGAACTTGAAGACATCAGGATCTATGCCTCGGATACGGTTCAGGTCTATACGTCGTGCATCCAGGCCTTTTGCGAGTTTGCCAAAGAGCATTTGAATCTCGATCCCATAAAGGCCGAAGGAGCCCATTTGGTTCTATGGCTTACATTCCTGAAACAGACCGGCATCAGTTACAGCAGGCTCGGACACCACCAATATGCCCTGAAAAGCTTTTTTACCTTTTTGCTCAAAATGAACGTTATCCCCACAAATCCTGCTCAATCACTCCCTCCGATACCGAGGATTCGCGGCAGGATAAAACCCATATCAACCGAGGATGCTTTTAAATTGCTTGACTCCTTTGATCAAACCACATGGCTTGGAAAAAGAAATTATACGATGGTCTCCCTGCTATGGGCACTGGGTCTCAGGATCAGCGAATTGACCGGCCTGAGAGTCCGTGATTTTGAACCCGATCACGGAAAAAATATCGGCCTACTTCGCATCCATGGAAAAAACAAAAAGCAGCGGGCTCTCTTTGTCGTCGATAGACTGTTCCATCATCTATCCTGTTATCTGGCCCACCCACAGTCGCCAAAGAAAAAACGGGCGCCCCTTTTCCCTGTCGCCGAAAACAAGGCCATCTCAAACGATCGGGTTCAGAGCATTGTCAAAGAACACGCCCGCAAGGCCGGCATTGAGGATCGAGTGACGCCTCATGTGCTCAGACACTCCTTCGCCACTGAAATGTATCACCACAACGTTCCGCTCTCGGCCATCCAGGCTATGATGGGACACGATTCGATCGCCGAAACCGCTCTCTATATCCACGTGTCCGATAAACTCCAACAACAGGCGTTAGATTACGTCTCAACTTCCGGGAGGGTGTCATGGCAGTAGCAGCCAGGGACTTCATGCATCACATCGATGATTTCTTCCATTACCGAAAAACCATCTACGAAATCAGCGACCAGACGCTTAAAAGCAATCGTGTTGATTTGTCTCTTTTTAAAAACTTTGTCCAGGACAGAAATGTAAAAACTGTCGACGGTCCCTCTGTTATGGGGTTTCAATATTATCTGAAACAGGAGCGTACCAATTGTGGCGGCTCCATTAACCGAAAACTCTTTACATTGCGAAGCTATGGCAATTTCCTAAAGCTTAAAAACATTCCTTCAGCAGAAAACCTGCCGTTTTACGATGTCCTGAAAATACGCCAAGGTTACCGCCAACGACCCCATGCCTTAGTCCCGGAAAAGATCAAAATACTATTTGAATCCATTGATGCCGGGACTGTTTTAGGCATCAGAGATTATGCCGCTTATGCCCTTATGTACCAAACCGGTCTCAGGGTCGGTGAAGTCCATGCCCTTAATCTCAACAGTCTCGATTTTAAAAACCACAAGATCATGGCCATCGGAAAAGGCAACAGGCCCCGCACCTTACACATGAACAAGGAATTGGAAGAAATATTGACTCAATATCTGGCCGTACGGCCTAATTTCTACCGCAGTTGGGAAAATGATGCCCTCTTTCTTTCAAAAAAGGGGAATCGCCTGGCCATCCGGACAATGGAGGATAACCTCAAAAAGATAGTACAATATGCCCCTTTGAATGTTCAGTTTAATGTAACGTGCCATACGTTACGCCACAGCTTTGCCTCTCATCTTAATGATAACGATGTGGACATCTTGGTTATTCAAAGCCTTCTGGGCCATTCATCGCCTCGAAGTACCGAAACATACATCCATCCTTCAATGGACAAAATCAGAGAGGCTATTGAAAAGCTGCCAAGCGTCCTTTATGTCAAAGAGCTCATTCGCACAGGCGTATTGAATTTGAATTTCCAACAGCCATATAAGCCTAAAAAAGAGTAGAACACTTTCCTTTAAGTCTTATCCACAAGTGATCCCTTCTTGGCCTCAGGGGGAACTATGGGGAAGTCTGTCCTATTTGGTCTTTTCACTACTTGAATGAGAATTACTTGTTGAACCATTTCCATTTTGCTGTTATAAAAGCTCGTTCTTTCAATTTTCCTCATGCATTTTTATTAATTTGACCGGTCTAATTGCGCCTAACTTTTCATCTTACCGCGGGGTTCGCTATTGTTAATCATCTCCGCCTGGCATCCTGTTAGAG
>DSDZ01000459.1 GCA_011048475.1 Bacteroides sp.
ATTATATGGGAATACCCAGGTTCATAAAGCTTCCGCAGAATAAAAGATTCAGTTATTCGCCGCGGTACTGGGACCCGGAGAAGGAGGAACGGGAGGACCGGATCAGGCGGATCAAACACGAAATGGGCATAGATATCCCGTCGGATCCGACCAGGTCCACCATCACCAGAGGTTCGTTCAGGCAGGCCAGGAAGACAATAAAGACGAAAGCCAGCCGGAGCTCCAACATCAGGCTGGTGATCATCCTGGCCGTTCTGCTTTTTCTCGCATACCTTTTATTTTACGCCTAGATGTCAGGTCTCATCCATGTACTGAATGATGCTGTTGCCAACCAGATCGCGGCGGGGGAGGTGATCCAGCGTCCGGCTTCCGTGGTCAAGGAGCTGATGGAGAACGCGGTGGATGCAGGCGCCACCGTCATCACGGTAGTGGTGAAAGATGCAGGGAAGACCCTGATCCAGGTGGTGGATAACGGGCAGGGAATGTCGGAGGAGGACGCCGGGTTGTGCTTTCACCGCCACGCCACCTCCAAGATCAGCGAGGCCGGTGATCTTTTTGCCATCCATACCATGGGGTTCAGGGGGGAAGCGCTGGCTTCGGTGGCCGCGGTGGCCGAAGTGATCCTCAAAACCCGGAGGAAAGAAGATGAACTGGGTACGCAGGTTCGCGTAAGCGGATCCAAGATCCAGTCGCAGGAGGTTGTCAGCACACCTGCAGGCACGAACTTCCAGGTGAAGAACCTGTTTTTCAACCTTCCGGCCAGGAGAAAATTTTTGAAAAGCGACCAGGCCGAACTGCGTCACATCATCAACGAATTTAACCATGTGGCGCTTACGAACCAGGAGATCGAGTGCAACCTGATCCACAACGATACGGACATCTTCAGGCTGAAACCGGGTAACCTGAGGCAACGGATCACAGGGGTGTTCGGGAAATCCGTCAACGCATACCTGCTGCCCCTTAAAACAGAAACTTCCGTGGTCAGGATCGGCGGCTACATCGGGAAACCCGAACATGCCAGGAAAACCTACGGGGAACAATTCTTTTTCGTGAACAAGCGGTACATCAGGCATCCGTATTTCCACAAAGCGGTGATGAGCGCCTATGCACAGATCCTGGCCCCCGACCATGTGCCTGCGTATTTTATCTATTTTGAAACGGACCCCGAACGGATCGATGTGAACATTCACCCTTCCAAGACCGAGGTGAAATTTGAAGAGGAAAAAGCCATCTGGCAGATCCTGCTTTCATCGGTGAAGGAAGCCATCGGGAGGAACAGCCTCTCCCCCTCACTGGATTTCGACAAAGAGGGGGTCATCGACATCCCTGTCGCCTCGAAAGACCGGGAGGTCCGTCCCCCGCAGATCGAAACCAATCCGGATTACAATCCGTTCCAGGAAGAACAAACCTACCACAGGGAAAGGATCACTTTCCCGGAAAAAGGATACCGGAGCACCTACGGGCAATCCGAACGCTCCGGCGAGGATGATCGCCTGGAAGGCTGGGAGAAACTGTTCGAGCCTGCATCCGCCATCACCTCTGCAGGAAACAAATACCTGCAGATCAAAAACAAATATGTACTTTCGCCTGTTAAATCAGGGCTGATGGTCATCGACCAGCGGAGGGCCCACGAGCGGATCCTGTATGACAGGATGCTGGCGGCGGCCGAAAAGAACAGTCCGGTGGCCCAGCAGACCCTGTTCCCGGAGACCATCCGGCTGAATGCTGAAGATTACCAGGTCTGTCTGGAAATGATGGAGCATCTTGAAACGCTGGGATTCGACATCAGGGATTTTGGCAACCAGAGCATCGTGGTGCAGGGGATCCCGGCGGAAATGACCCCCGGGCTGATCAAAGAGAAACTTGAATGGATGATCGAACAGTTCAAGAACCTGCAGGAAGAGCCGGTGACGGGAGAGGTGGAGCGGCTTGCCAGGGCTGCTGCCTCGGCCGGGGCGATCGGGTACGGAAGACCGCTTACCGGTACTGAGATACAGGAACTGGTCGATCAGCTGTTCGCCTGCAGCAATCCGAATTATTCACCGTCCGGAAAGCCAGTGGTGAAGATCCTGGAGCTTGGCGAACTGGACAAATACTTTAAAGCATAGGGAAATGAGCCGATTTTATACCGGAAGAACAAGCAGCACGCCCCCCGTGGTGAAGAACCTGATTATCATCAATGTGGTGATGCTGCTGGCGATGTACATCTTCCTGCAGCTGTTCCGGATCGATCTGAACCGCATCCTGGGCCTGTTCTATTTCCAGTCCCCCCTGTTCAAGCCCTGGCAGGTCATCACCCACATGTTCATGCACGGGGGGCTGTTCCACATCTTCTTCAACATGTGGGCCCTCTGGATTTTCGGGAAAACCCTGGAGAGTGTGTGGGGCAGCAAGCGGTTCCTGGTCTATTACCTGGTCACCGGACTCGGAGCGGCTTTTTTCCATACCCTGGTGAATTATATCCAGTTCGCCCCCGATGTGGCGGCGCTGAAGCAGGCCTATTCGGTGGACCGGATAAACGTGGCCCTGCTGAACGAGATCCTGCAACCGGGAAACCAGTTCCATTCCCTTGCCAGAAGCCTCGTGACCCCCACCGTGGGTGCATCGGGAGCCGTATACGGTGTGCTGCTGGCATTCGGGATGCTGTTCCCCAACACCCCGCTGATCATCATCCCCATCCCGATGCCAATTAAGGCCAAATGGCTGGTGATCGGATTCGTCGTGCTGGAGCTTTACCTGGGGATCAGTCAGCCGGGAAGCAACGTGGCCCACTTTGCCCACCTGGGTGGTATGGTTTTTGGGTTTATTTTAATCAAATACTGGAACAAATACACGAGGAATTTTTATTAACGATCAGTTTATGAGTATTATAGATGAAATAAAGG
>DSDZ01000025.1 GCA_011048475.1 Bacteroides sp.
GGTTAACGGATATGCCATCGGGGGTGGACATGTGCTGCATGTGGTCTGCGACCTCACCATTGCCTCGGAAAATGCCAGGTTCGGGCAGACGGGGCCCCGTGTGGGCAGCTTCGATGCGGGATTCGGTTCCTCTTACCTGGCCCGGCACGTGGGGCAGAAGAAAGCCAGGGAGATCTGGTTCCTGTGTGAACAATATACGGCTGCGGAAGCCATGGAAATGGGTATGGTAAACAAGGTGGTGCCGGCGGAACAGCTGGAGGACACCACGGTGGAATGGTGCAAAAAGATCATGCAGCACAGTCCGGTTGCCCTGCGCATGATCAAGGCGGGTCTCAATGCCGAGCTGGACGGTCAGGCCGGGATCCAGGAGCTGGCGGGTAATGCCACCATGCTGTACTACATGACCGACGAGGCGCGGGAAGGCAAGGAAGCTTTTCTGGAGAAAAGGAAACCCGACTGGGACAGGTTCCCGGGGATTCCCTGAACCAATCACGCCGGGCAGTTGTTAAATGACACTGACATGACCAAGTTTTCCATATGGATCAAAGCGTTCCGCCTGCGCACGCTTCCCCTGGCATTGTCTGCCACCATCCTGGGGTCATTTCTGGCATATGAGGTAGGAAGGTTCAAATGGGGGGTGTTCGTCTTCGGAACCTGTACCACCCTCTTCCTGCAGATCCTGTCAAATCTGGCCAACGACTACGGCGATGCCAGAAAGGGAACCGACAACAGCCAGCGGCTAGGTCCCCTGCGGGTGACCCAGACCGGCCTGGTGACCCTGAGGGAGATGCGCTGGATGATCACCCTGTTTGTGATCCTGAGCCTGTTTTCAGGCTCGATGCTGATCTGGTCGGGACTGGGAAGGGGGAACCTGTTGTTGTACGCGCTCTTCTTCCTGCTTGGCTTTTCCGCCATCTATGCGGCGGTGAAATATACCATCGGCAAAAAGCCTTACGGATACCTGGGCTTCGGGGACATCATGGTTTTCATCTATTTCGGGATCCTGGGGGTGGCGGGAACCTTTTTCCTGCATACCCGCACCTTCCATCCCACCATCCTGCTTCCCGCATCATCCATCGGACTGCTCAGCGTGGGCGTGCTGAACCTGAACAACATGAGGGACCGGGAAAATGATGAGCTGAACGGGAAACAAACCCTGGTTGTGCGCATGGGGATCACATGGGCCAAAGTGTACCACGTGGGACTTCTGTTCACGGCATTTCTGCTGGGAATCACATATACGATCATCAATTTTGATTCCTTTCTCCAGCTGATGTTCCTGCTGCCCCTGCCACTGCTCGCCTCTGACGCTCAGAAAGTACTGACCAACACGGTCCCCGTGGAGCTGAATGCCGAACTTAAAAAACTGGCTGTGGCCACCCTGCTGTTTTCCCTTTCATTCGGAATCGGACTCATACTCTGAGCAGTGCAGGCCTCATTCACTCCATACACGCTTGATTTCACACATCCTGCGGGGACTTCCCGGGGGATCCTGCGGACGAAGCAGAGCTGGTTCATCAGGCTGCGGCAGGGGGATGTGACCGGGATCGGGGAGGTCTCCTTCATTCCGGGACTGGGTGCGGAGGGAGCGGAAGAACTGGAAAGGCGGATCCACCATGTCTGCAGGCTGATCAGCCGGGGAGAGCTGGATCCGCGCCGGCCGTTCTCCACGGCCCCGGGAATTCGTTTCGCCCTGGAAACGGCGCTGCTCGACCTGGACAGGAACGGAAGCAGGGTGCTCTTTCCGTCGGATTTTACAGGGGGACGGACCGGGATTCCTATCAACGGGCTCATCTGGATGGGTGACAGGGATTTCATGCTGGAACAGATCAGGGAGAAGCTGCAGGACGGTTACAGGGTCCTGAAGCTGAAGGTGGGGGTGCTCGACATGGAGGAGGAAATGGAAGTGCTGGACCATATACGCCGCGAATTCACCTGGCGCGATCTGGAAATACGGCTGGATGCCAACGGAGCCTGGAGCCCGGAGGAAGCTGCCGGAAAAATGGCCGGATTCTCCAAATTCCGGATCCATTCCATCGAACAGCCCATCAAAGCAGGGCAGACGGAAGCCATGGCGGCGCTCTGTGCCGGGGCCGCGATCCCGGTGGCCCTGGACGAGGAGCTGCTGGGACTGGATCCGGCCAGTGTAGGAAGACACATGATCGAAGCCGTCAGGCCCGCCTACATCGTCCTGAAACCGGGTCTTCTGGGAGGTTTTAGTGTGGCCCGGGAATGGATCCGGCTGGCCGGGGAGTTGCATGCCGGATGGTGGGTTACTTCCGCCCTCGAATCCAGTGTCGGCCTCAATGCCATTGCCCAGTGGGTGGCAGCCCTGGAGCCTGCAACAGTGCAGGGACTCGGCACCGGCAGGATATACCGCAACAACATTCCGTCGCCGCTGGAGACTGCGGGCGACAGGCTCTGGTACCGGCCGGAACGGGAATGGGATCTGTCCCCCGCCGGTGAACATGATCTGTGAAATGCCCGCGATGAACCTTCCGGAGCCATTCCTGATCGATGACTGCGCGTTTTCCCTGGAGGCGCTGCGCTCCCGTGCGGAGGAGTTGTCCGGCGACCATACAGTCCAGGAATGGCGGAGGGACCTCTTCACTTTTATCCGTATGTTCCTGGATGAGGGCAGGGAGGCAATCATCCAGAAAACCAGCGGTACCACGGGTGAACCCGCCAACGTCAACCTGAAGCGCTCCGCGATGATCCGCAGCGCAGAAATGACCCTGGACTTTTTCCGGCTGCAACCCGGCGATCCCGTCCTCCTCTGCCTGCCTGTGCGGTACATTGCCGGAAAGATGATGGTGGTCCGGGCGCTGTGCGGGGGACTCCGCCTGGTGACCACCGAACCCGCATCCCGCCCGTTGAAAC
>DSDZ01000391.1 GCA_011048475.1 Bacteroides sp.
AAGCCGTCTTATTTCCTCACGGAACTCCCCGGTATCCAACCTTCCGGTTTCATACCTGAAAAACAGGTCGGTTTGCATGTTGTCCGGATAGTGCATGAAAACCGGAGGTAGTCCGAGCTCATAAAATTTCTGCCGGGTGGCCTGCACATCAATGTCCAGGATGACCCCGCCCAGGTCAAAGAGGATGTTTTTAATGCCGGATGGTTGTGCCATGCATTTTGTATCTTCGCACAGACCAGCAAATCTTTTTGTTTCAAAAAGTTCTCCTGACTGTATTTCTGATGGATGCTTTCTCGTAACGTGCTAATTTGCTGCGCAAAAGATGCCAGGTTACTTCGAAAGCATCCCTCAGAACAGTGGTGGAACTGCACTTTGATCCGATGGACTGTTGGCCAAAGATAAAAGAAAAATACCATGCGCATCGGAGGAATTTATTACAGGTCTGTCTGGATGGAAGGAGACCCTGCCGTGGTGAAGGTGATCGATCAGCGAAAACTGCCCTTTGTGTTCGAGGTGGCAGAATTGCACCGGGCGGAAGATGCGGTCCGGGCCATCCGGGATATGGTGGTCCGGGGTGCCCCCCTGATCGGGGTTACCGCCGCCTACGGGATCTACCTGGCAGGATTGCAAAGCTCTGCTGGATCATGGTGCAAAGAGATCCGGCAGGCTGCGGACCAACTGGTCGCCACAAGGCCCACGGCTGTGAATTTGAAATATGCCGTGGAGAGAATGTTGCAGGAGGTTGACTGCGGGGGCTCCAGGGAGGGGACGCTTACCAGGCTCTTCAATCTGGCGGCCGGGATGGCAGAAGAGGAAGTGGAACGCTGCCGGCAGATCGGGGAGCACGGCCTTCGGATCATCCGGGAGCTCCATGAAAAGAAAAACCACGAGGTGAGGATCCTAACCCACTGCAATGCAGGCTGGCTGGCATGCGTGGATTACGGGACGGCCACAGCGCCAATCTACCTGGCCCATGACCGGGGCATCCCGGTGCATGTGTGGGTGGATGAGACCCGTCCCCGAAACCAGGGGGCCAGGCTGACCGCATTCGAATTGAAGGAGCACGGTGTTCCCCATACGGTCATCACAGACAATGCCGGGGGACACCTGATGCAACGGGGGGAGGTGGACCTGGTGCTGGTCGGAAGCGACCGCACCACCCGGACCGGGGATGTGGCCAACAAGATCGGCACCTACCTGAAAGCGCTGGCCGCCCGGGACAACCGGATCCCTTTTTATGTGGCCCTTCCTTCCTCGAGCATTGACTTCCAGATGGAAAGGGGAGAAGATATTCCCATCGAATTCAGGGATGCCGGTGAGGTGGAATATGTGGAGGGGTGGAATGAAGCCACCCGAGAGCCCGGACGGATCAGGGTGGTACCGGAGGGATCCGGAGTTGCGAATCCCGGGTTCGATGTGACCCCCGCCCGGCTTGTCACCGGGCTGATCACCGAACGGGGCATCTGCCGGGCAAGTGAAAAAGGGATCAGGACACTGTTCCAAAAATGATTTTGTATCTTTTACCTGCAATGACCATTCATTGAAAAATGATTTTAGAATTATTGAAAAGGGTATGTAAATCACTTGATGACAATAAATTTCAATATATGATCTCTGGTAGTATCGCTATGAATATTTATACTGTACCGCGAATGACCAGAGATATCGATATTGTTATCGAACTTCCATTAAACAGGATTGAGGAGTTTGTGGAGTTATTTCCTAACAGCTACCTGAATAAAATTACCTTGGTTGAAGAAGTTAAAAAACGGGGTCTGTTCAACATTATTGACCATGAGACTGGCTTTAAACTAGATTTCATCCTTAGAAAGGAGTCAGAATATTTCAGAAATGCGTTCAGCAGGCGCAGAAGAATAAAAGAACTTGACACTGAACTCTGGATCATAAGCCTTGAGGATTTAATTATTGCCAAAATCATATGGATCCAGGATTATCAAAGCGAACAACAGATGAACGATATACGAAACTTGCTTCTGAATCCTGATAAGAATATGAACTATATCAAAAAATGGTGCGACAATTTAAGTTTAAATACCTTTGATCTGATTCGGGATGACTGACACCCCAGAAGACATAAGAAAGAAACAATTCGAGATTATTTCGTCGATACCATTGAAGGATAGGTTAAATAATCTCTTTGAAATGACGGAGCTGTCACGCAGGATTATTCAGAACAGAATCATATCAAAAAATCCGGGTATTTCAAATATTGAAATGAAAGTGGAAACTTTCAAAATATTTTACAGGTTCGATTTTGATGATACTACCCTCGATCAAATAGCGAACAGTCTAAAGGATTATCTGGACAAGAACGCAAACAAAACCAGTTTGTAGGGATGACCAGTTTTATTGCCGGAAATCCGTAAATTGCGTAATATTGCAGACCTGAAAACCCGGGGTTGCCGGATCATATAATTTTAGGGCCCATAGCTCAGCAGGTTAGAGCACCTGACTCATAATCAGGGGGTCGCTGGTTCGAGCCCAGCTGGGCCCACAGTTGATAACCAACCACTTGGAGTAAGATCCGACTGGTTGGTTTTTTTGTTGGGATAAACATTTAATGAGTTAGCTATATGGGATTTTATTGAATTCTCCGCTTAATATAAAAATCTGAATAATAGGCTTGTAAGTGTAAAAATATCAAAATCCGGTTTCCATGGAAAAAAATGTAACAGTTCAGGTTGATAAAACAGTTTTCAAAGAATTTTGGTTCTGACGTATGATTCCATTAATTTTGACTATTTATCAGCAAAAGTCAAATCCTATGGCAGAGATAGAAGTAAAGGAAAGAATCATTGAATCTGCGACAAAGTACTTCTCCAAGTATGGCTTTCATAAGACCACTATGGATGAGAT
>DSDZ01000151.1 GCA_011048475.1 Bacteroides sp.
CTGTTCGGAGAAGGGGCCGCAGCCTGAAGCAGATGCGGTCATCGCTGCCTAAGCTGGTGCGAAGCAGCAGGTTCAGCAGTTATACCGCATGCTGCGAAAGGCTGTGATACCGCATGCTGAGGAAGGCTGTGATACCGCATGCTGCGGAAGGCTGTGATACCGCATGCTGAGGAAGGCTGTGATACCGCATGCTGCGGAAGGCTGTGATACCGCATGCTGCGGAAGGCAGCGACTCCGGGCGGTCAGAGAACCACGCCCTCCATGGACTTCTCCAGCTCCCGGGCATGACCCAGGAACCCTTCCAGGGTCATCTCCTTATAGAACAGCAGTCCGTGCGTGGTGCGGACACGGGGACTTTCATGCTGGTAAAAATAATTCTTTCCCAGGAGCAGCTGAAGCATTTTCAACTGCTCCACCCAGATCCGTATGGCAAGCTGGCTGAATTTCCCGTCATGCTGGTAACTGGGAAATGAGGCGTCTACCTGGCTCAGGTAGCTGTTGGTGAATGCATTGTCCATCACACCCATGGCATTCAGGGAGACCGGCACGATCCGGTTGGCCTCGGCCGGGTGGAACCGGTACCATACATTCCTGTAGCCCCAGATCCGTAGGTGGGACAGGTCCTTTTCCTTGCTCCACATCCGCAGTGCTTCGGCAATCACCTGGAGCACCTTGTAATGGGTATCCGGACCGCTGCCTTCCGGATCAAAGGCCAGGCTGACCACCGTGGGATTGATCGCTCGCAGCTGTTCCAGGATGGGTTCCACATCCCGTTCGCGGGTGGGCTGCTCGGTGAACACATCCCCCGTATAGAAACCGAGCCGCATGTGGTGCACATTTTTTGTCTGGATCCCGAAACAGGCCCATACCAGCTCCTCTTCAAACTCCCGGACCATTCCTTTCAATTTCTGGATGTCGGGCAGGTTGATCTCCCCGTCATAACTTTTCTTCAGGATGATCAGGATGTTGTTGATCTCATCCCGGAGCTGGTCCACATCCTTCACGCCATAGAGACCGACGATGTCACGCACGAGCCTGTGGGCGAGACCGCGCCTGAGTTCATGCTCCTCCCCGGAGGCTACCTTGAGCAGGTAATGGTTGACATCCTTGTCCCGTTTATACCTGTAACCGGTTTCAAAGAAATCCGGGTACCTGGTCATCTGGATCAGTCCCGTATCCAGAAAATGCCTGGTATCCTCCAGCGCCTCGATGATGAATTTGTTCGTCACGGCGGTGAATCCGGAGGTGAGGACAGAAAAGAAATTCTGGTTCGTCTCGTTCCTCATGAGCCGGTGGATGTGGGGCAGAATGCCCAGCATGATGTCATCGTGGTGGGGCCCCGTATGGTAATAGACCTGGTTGCTCTCTGCGCACATTCCCTTGTGGAACCTGCCTTTCACGGATTCGATCACTCCGGGGACCGTCTTTTCATCCAGTCCAGGGATCATCCTGCAGTAACGGTCCGCCTTCAGGTCGTCCGTGGTCAGATGGTGCCCGTATTTGGCCAGTTTTACACACAGGTCAATCACCGCCCTGTCCGTTTTCTCCTGTGTCCATTCCCCCCGGCTGTAATAGGCATCCACGGAGCTCTGCAACTGGGAAGATGCCCCGCCGGTCAGATAGAACCTGGCATTTTCAAGCGCTGACAGCGCGCTTGCCGGGTAGAGGTTCGAAGGTTCCCTCTCCAGGGCATCACGCACCATGGGTGCCTTGGCCTCCCCGGCGGCAAAGATGATGGCCACCGCATCCCGGTTGCGCGTAATGGTCTCCAGCCCGATGGTGATCACAAGCCGGTTCCTGGAGATCTCGATCCCCCCCAGATCGGATGCGGCCACCGCCTGGGTCTCGAAATTTGTTTCCGTCAGCCGGGTGGTGGAATGGTGGTCCGATCCCCTGACATTGAACGCAATGTGCCCGTCCGGTCCGATCCCGCCCAGGAAAAAGCCGATCCCCCCGTGCTCGCGGATCTCCTGCTCATAAAGGATACACCAGTTGTCGATGGAGAAGATGGAAGCCTGCTGCAGCCTTTCGAACTGGCTTCCCGGCTCCCTGTACCTGAGGGAAAGGTCTACCCGGTTCCCCGGAAAAATTTCCGTGAAGTGCCGTCCTTCCGCCAGCGGGATCTGATCGGAATTGATCAGCAGTGCCCGCGCCGGGTCCAGTCCGAACCCTTCGATGTAATATTTTTTCACATAGTTGCAGAAGCTGTTGTGCTGCCGGGAGCTGATGGGATAGAATTCGTCCATCTGAACGAACCGGAGCCCGTTCAGCGCAGGTTTTCCCATCTCCCCGATCCCGTATTTGCTCCTGAGCGTTTTCACTTTCCTGCTTTCCCAGTTCTCCAGCAGGTGGATGGTCCACTTGATAAAATACTCGGGGGTCTTCCCCGTGGGCAGGCTGATCACTCCTTCGGGATTCCCGCCGGCCCATTCCAGGAACCTCAGTGAGGTGAAGAGCCCCAGCAGCGGGAAATTATCCACCACCAGGTAAGGGACATTCGTGTGGATTGGCGGAGAACCGGAGTTCCTGTAAAACACCGATTCGACTTCTGATCTGAATTGCATGATAAATGATGGTTGGGATGCGGGGACAGGCAGCGCATCATGAAAAAGCAAAAATAGACAATTTTACAGGAAATCCGGCGATTTGTTTAAACGTATAGCCGGTCTGGATCCACCCGTGCCAGTTCCGTCATCAGGTCGGCCAGCAGGAGGGTGACCGCCTCAAAGTATTCCCGTCCCTTTTCCGCGCTGGCCTTCACGGGATTACCGACCCCTGTGTCAACGGTGGCCCTGCTCCATTTCCTTTCCGCCCATGCCCATGGCTCATTCAGCGCACGGACCGCGAATTTTCTGGCTGCACCGCTTCCGGC
>DSDZ01000299.1 GCA_011048475.1 Bacteroides sp.
CCTCAGGGAAAGGCAGCTCAATCCGCCTTCCAGTTTCGCGAATTCCGAAACATCCAGCAGAATGGTCTTCAGTCCGGCATGTTCGATCCGCTCCCTGGTTTGAGGAAACCCTGAAGGAACCAGCACCGTCCCGTTGATCCAGACGGAATTTGCCGCATATGCTTCTTCGGGAGGGACCTGGATCTTTCTGAATTTCCTGAATGCCGGGTGATCCGCGAGCTCCCTGCGCATAAGAAGGAGATCGTCCTCGAGGTAAGATACGCCTGTCTTCAGGTGCAGCAGTCCTTCCAGTTCAATTGCTTCTCCTGTCATCCCATATTTTTCAAGAATGGAGATCAATTGTGTGGCCCCCTTCCGGTTGGTACGCCCCGAAATTCCGATGTAATAATGACTCCCTGTCATCATCACATCGCCCGCCTCAAGCGTGCCGGGCAGCTGGATGGTCTCCAACCGATCATAGAAATATCCGAGTACACCTTCAATTTCTTTCTCTTCCCCCCTGCGCGTCACCTCACCCGGCGATGTGATCACAGCCACCCGCGGCGTGCACAGTGCCACATCCTCCACGAATGTGGAATCCGGGAACCTGCTGTCGGGTGCGAGTACCGTTACTTCCAGTCCCAGGGATTCCAGCACCTCAATATATGCCCTGTGCTGCATAAGCGCCTCTGAATGATCGGGTTTCCCCAGGGAAGCCGTGGTGATCCCCCTGATCATTTCGGGACAGGGAGTGCGTACGATGGCTTGTGTAAACATGGTACTGTTTTCGCGAAAAATGTGCCTCTGTCAAAAATAGGTAATAAAGAGGAAAAGGGTCCAATGTAACATAAGTCACTGTTCCACCTCTCTCGTCGATGTAATTTTGCCACTGACAATCCATTCACAGGCAGGAAATATGGGAAACAAGCTGTATGCAGAATCCAAAATAGAACTGACCCCGGTAATTGCGAGGCACTACGACCTGATCATGAACTCCATCTCATTCGGGAAATATGACAGGTTCATCGGGCAGGCGGTGAAGGATATGGATATCAGACCGGGCGACCGGATCCTTGACCTGGGATGCGGCTCCGGCAAGAATGCAGCCCTGATGAAGGAATATATCGGGAAAGACGGCCGCATTCTCGGACTCGACCTGTCACCTGTCATGGAAAGGCAGTTCCTCGCCAAGCACAAAGGGGATGAGCGGATCAGTTTCATCAGGCAGCGGGTGGATATTCCGTTCGACCTCGGGCAACGATTCGACAAGGTGGTCATCAGCTTCGTGATCCACGGATTTCCACAGGAGGTGAGGGAACAGATGATCAGGAACGCAAAAACACACCTGAAGCCGGGAGGAAAACTGATCATTCTGGACTGGTCGGAATTCAGCCTGGAGCAAATGCCCGGGCACCATCGTCTGATCTTCAAAACAGTAGAATGCGTATATGCATTCGATTTCATTGAAAGGGACTGGAAATCGATCCTGAAACAGTTCGGATTTGACGCTTTCAGCGAAAAATTCTATTTCAGAGAGTATGCCAGGTTGCTGATCTCAACGAAAGCACATCCTTCTGTAAATACCGGCCGATGATTTTGACGGACAGCGATACAGCTGAAAGACGTATTACGGATCACCGGCACGCATCCGAAAGGGATCCGAACGCAGCCAGCAACTTTCTCGCCAGGAGCACATCGTCCGCACAGATGGTAAAATCATCATCGAAATTCTCCTCCTCACCGTTTTCAAACGGCTTGATCAGCTTCTGATTGCCCACGGTCACCAGGGTGATTTCCAGCAGCTCTCCATCGGCTGACAGTTTGGATTTGCCGCTGTCGATATCCTGAGGCATAAATTCAAAGACGAATTCATCGCTGTCCCCGTCATCTTCCTTTTCCACGCGGGTGAATCTCAGCTTGCAGGGATCCCCGTCCGCCATCTCAAGCTTCTGCTCATGGACTACCCCGGGGATCTCCACATCGGGAATATTCCCGGCCAGGAATGAAAAAGCCTCCTCCCTGCTCATCTCCGGAGACGCTGCAACCGCGGTGCGCTCTTTCAGATACGTGATGGCAGCCACGAAATTCTTGGCAACCAGCGGATCAGAGAAAAACACCTCCACATCGTCGGTATAATCCTGCAATATGCCGTTTTTATGGTTCCTGATGTAGTCATCTTTGGCTGTTTCCATCGCCACGTTCAGTTTCCCCAGGCTCACACCGATCTTCAGCTTTTCCGTGCTGATGTCTTCGGGATATAGCACATATCTGGTTTCCGTGACCCCTTCTCCTTCCTCGGTTACTTTCCGGTCGAACACGATCTGGTTCTGCATCTCCTGGTTCACTGTCAGCTTCTGCTCATATTGTTCATCCTTACCGTACAGCGTAACAAGATTCTCCTCCATCCAGCCATTCACTTCCTCCACCGAGGTAAATTCCCTGATGTCCTCCAGGCTGTTTGCGATGGCCACCTCCAGTGCCCGGACAATGTCCCTGGCCACATCGATCCCGGTTGCGGGAAACTCCATCTCCGAATCATAACCGGTCACGCTTCCCCCGGAGGTTTTCATGATGTAGTCACGGTCGTCCCTGGTTTCCATTTCGATCGTGATCATGTTCCCGGAGACATCCAGAACGGGCTGTGGCGACATGTCGGCCAGGTAAAAGGAATAGCCTGTCTCTTCGGTCGCCCCTCCATCTTCGGTCCCGGTGATGGTCAGTTTCACAATCCCAGCCGGATTGTCCGTAAACTCCAGACCAGGACGAAAAAGGTCATCCCCGCTCCTTACTTCACCCAGGTTTTCCTTAACAAATCCGAGGGCCCCCAGGTAACTGTCCCAAGTCTGCCTTTCAGGAACAGTTCCGGCGGTCACATAGTAC
>DSDZ01000298.1 GCA_011048475.1 Bacteroides sp.
GAGATACCATTTCTCTTTTGCAAGGTATCCCGTCCAACTCTGGTATCCAAGTAGTTAATAGTTCGCCGCCATGCACTGACGTCATCATTTTCTGTTGAAGTCCAAAAGTGGGTTCCGTAACCAATCCAGGAAAAATAACCGGACCTGGAGCGATAACCAGCCGGAATTGCTGTAAACCTGCTTTCACCGAATGTATCATCATATTCAAGATTTCCGTCTTGCCATAGATCAACATCCCCGGCAAGCTTACTGCCTTCATTTGTACCCCGGCTACCCCGGTGATCAGCTTCAACCAATCTCATACCAAGAGCCACTTCCAGTTCTTTCCATTCTTCATCGGTAGGCAAATGCCAGCCTTCAGGACAGGCATCCATGCTTGCCTGCCAGTTGTAAAGTACGCCGTACGTTTTATACTCATCAGCAGCTGATGCCTCGGTTACGCTGGCACCACGGTAGTTGTAAACGTAGTAATGTGGATCGATGTCAGATCCTTCCGATGATGAACTGACCAGTGGCAGGTAGGCCAAATTCTCCGCCATCCAGATTTGATCACCAATTTTCACTGTCTTATATGTATGGTTGTCACGAGAATCGGTAAAAGTTTTGTAGGTACTTAATGAAATGATTACTTCATCTTCGGTGATGTTCCCCTCATCATCCCTTGCCGTTGCCTGTATGACATGAAATCCGTCTTTTTCGTTTTCGGTATCCCAATCGTATACATATGGGATTACCCTGGATAATCCAACAAAAACGTCATCTACAAATAATCTCATTTCATTTACATTCCCATCCGGATCATTTGCCTCAACAACTATTGTGATTGTTTCACCTGTATAAAATTCGGATTCATCAGCAGGACTCGTGATATTACAGGCGGGAGACTGGTCCTTGTCGCAGCTTGCGAAAATCAATCCGAAGATAAGGAAAGTCCAGCTTTGGTATATAGCCCTCACGATAATGTAGGTTATTGGTTTGCTGTGGGTTGTACATATAAAATTACAGAAAAGTTGAATATGGCACAAGGACAATTTGCTTAATCACCCTTTCATACTGCTGAAACCAAATCTCAGCCTCCACGTTCATGGGGACAAAGAAATATAAAATATCCATGTATTAACTTTTTCTGTTGGTTTCGAGATAAAAAATATCTACGAAGTGATATTTTTTATCGGAATCCATACTAAAATAGTTAATATGCGGATAATAAATATTTATCCCGGAAATATCAACTCCATTCTGATAGGAGAAAAAGGATCGGGCAGACAAAATCCCAGACTCTACCCTGTGAATACATGTCCATCCGACAACAAACGGTCCCAATTACAGAGCCAAAATATTTTGTAATTTGTAAAACTGGAGATACCTGTTTAACCTGACGAAAAAAAACCTTGATTATGAGGAAGATCCATGTTTTCTTACTTTCGACTGCACTCCTGGCTTTGTTTTCCTGCCATGCTGAACGGTTGCCCACGCTCCCGGAGGAAGCCGGAAATTACCCCATAACGACCACTCAGCAGTTGCAGGATCCCAATTACACTCAAAAAATCGAAGCGCTCTATGAAAGCGGCCTGGAAGGGACTTTCAAAGGAAAAGCGGATGTGCCGATCTATTACAGGATCTTCAAACATCCCGGGCCGGAAAATGGAGCCATCCTGATTTCCACAGGACGGACCGATGCCGCATTGAAATACAAGGAGGTCATATTCGACCTGTTCAACAACGGTTATTCCGTGTATATCCACGACCACCGCGGTCAGGGCCTTTCTGGCAGGATGGCCGACGATCCTGAACTGGGTTACATCGATACATTCCAGTTCTACGTGGATGACATGAAACACTTTTATGATGAATTCCTGGCATTCAATAACCATCAAAAAGTATACCTGCTTTCCCATTCCATGGGAGGGGCCATCGGAATGACCTACCTGGAACAGTATCCGGATGATTTTGATGCGGCTGCTTTTTCCTCACCCATGCTGGGCCTGAGTCCCCCCATCTGCCTGCTGGCTAAAATACTTAAAGGGAAGGAGCCCAAATTTGCGCCCGGGCAGTCGGGATACCAGGATGATTCCGCTTCCTTTCACGATAATTCGGTGACCGGGTCCGAGGTCCGGTATCACAGGATGATTGCCGCATATGACCGGGTTCCGAAGGCGCGACTGGGCGGGGCATCCACCCTCTGGGTATACAGGTCCTGCAAGCAATTCAAATACATGTTTGATCATATCGAGGACATCGAGACCCCCTTCCTTCTCTTCTCGGCAGAGAATGAAACGGTCGTGGATCCGGATGCCCACGCTGAATTTACCGAAAAAGCCGGGATGCTCAATAAGGAACACAAAGCATACCTGGTTGAAAATGCGCAACATGAAGTCCTTATGGAGAAAGATGGGCAGCGAGCTGCAGTGATGAATGCAGCGTTAGAATTCTTTGAAGGACATTAATCTAAGAAATTGATCTTCCGCGTCATTGATACCGAACGGATCCCTATCAAACTCTGGCTGGATGAGCTTGAGGATGATGCACTGCAGCAGGCGAAAAATGCAGCAAACCTGCTTCCGGCATTTCATCAGCAATGTTGGCATATGCCCGGATCAGTGAAACGGTGTTTTTATAGAGTGCTGTTCTTTGTGGCTCTCTTTCTTTTAATTCTTCTGGAATTTCGGGATTTCCGCAGAAGTAGCGGATGTGTGCCATAGTATCTTTAGGTGGTTGTACAGGCTCACATAATAATGCGATCTCTTCCAGAGCATTGTCTAATCGTTCTTTCCCTGCTTTCAGCCTGTCTTTGAGCATCACATCGATATCTTTCGGTTCGAATTCATCGTAATCCAGTTCCGATGTATAAACTGCAAC
>DSDZ01000049.1 GCA_011048475.1 Bacteroides sp.
AAATCAGGGTGGGTTTAACATTTCTTTAACAAACAAAACCTGCGCAACCATGTTTCCGTGATTATTTCACTTTTTTGACACCCATATAAATTGAAACGGCGTTTTTTTGCAGGATCATTCCGGCCAGGTTCCGGGGTCCTGTTTTTGTTGTTATGGCTCCCGCTGATTGAAACAGCGGGACAGCAATTCTGGGAGCTGACCGGGGAATTTCCCGGGGAGCCCAAAATCGGAATCGCTATTGCAGCGGATTCCATCCTCTTTGCAGGTCTCACCGACGGGATCATCAGAAGTCCGGACGGCGGCGGTTCATTTCAGACCGTTTTGAAGGCATCTGCTGTCCACTCCATGTATGTATCTGGATCAGGCGTCATCCTTGCGGGTGGCACAGGGAGAATTTACAGCTCTGCTGACCTCGGCAGCAGCTGGGACAGTGTGCCGGTAAGTTCTGCTTATCCGGTGCTGCAGATCATAGAAAACAAGGAAGGGGCATTATTTGCCATCACCGGCGGATACGATGATACGGGGTATAAGGGCGACGGAGTATTCCATGCTCCGGGGCCGGGGGGCGACTGGGAGCAAAGGAACGGGGGACTGGGCAGTTACACAGGTTCGGAGAAGATCGCCATTGACAGCAACGGGAGACTCTACCTGGCAGTCCACGATCATTTTGTTACCGGGAACGGCGGTTTGTTCATTTCGGAAGACAACGGTCTGCACTGGGAGCACGTGGCTATAAACATCGACGGGAAGAAAGATGTGGAGGACCGGATGAAAATCGAATTTACCACCGGATTATCGATCTCCCCAGGCGACTCCGTCTATCTCAGTTTCCAGGGGATTGCCGGTAAGGGCATGGTAAGGCTGAACCTGAAAAAGCACATCGGCGATGTCAAAGGATCCGGAAACTGGTCCGTCTTCACCCTGATGGAACCTGAGCAATGGTGGCTTGACCGGACCCTATACAACATTTTCTTTTCCGGGGATGGTCTGTGGTACAGTTCCACTTCAGGATCCCTGCATACCGGGGGCACCTGGTATACCCGGGATGGTAGCAGCGGGTGGGAACAGGTCACCCAGAACCTCGGATACTATCCGCAGGGTGGCAGGGATCCCCAGTATTACACCGAAGATGCCAAGGGCCGTATATTTATGGTGCAGTTTATGGGAGAGCGGGTCTTCACACGGACGGCCTACCAGTCTCCGGTGGCACTCCCCCCCGGAACCAGTCCAGCAACCATGACGGTGTACCCGAATCCCGCGATGAGGGGTCAGTCCGTTTCCCTTGCAGGATCGCGGCCGGAGGCCGGTCCTTTCTTTCTGTTTGACGGAACCGGGAGGAAGGTGGCGGATCTGTCCGTCTTCGGTGAACCTGTTCAATTTCCGGCACCCGGTGAGCCCGGAATGTATTACCTCCTGACAGCAGGCCGTGAGAAAAACAGCGTCATCAAACTGGTCGTCCTGTAATTTATTTAAAATATGTATAAATGAAATGAAAGCACAAATATTGTTCACTGCACTTGTCCTCCAATTCTCCGTATCGTTACAGGCCCAGGATCCGGAAGTCTACCGGCTCAGACTGGATATCCCCTTATTCGACTACCCGCAGAATCTTTCACTTCCCGGTTACTTTCCTTCCATGAACCAGTCCCTCGAATGGTCCAGGGACTTTTATGAACTGGGTTTCTATGGCATTGATGCACTGGGAAATGCCATATTCAGGCCAGGGAACAATCCCGGTTCTCAGCTGAGGAATATCTCAAACCATGCTTTTAAGTACCTGTCAGGACTGGCATTCTCCCGGTACGCCAGCGAACTGCCAATCCCGCTGGGCGTATGGGCGCATGAGGAATTCCACAGGACCGTACTCGGGGAAGCAGGCGTTCCATCAAAAAACGGCAACTGGCTTTTCCACCGGTGGGACGGGACCGTTTACGGGATTCCCGATGAAATGCTGGAAATCCTGAAAGCGGATGAACCCGACCGGTTGCTTAATTCATATGTGGCCGGAGTGCAGTATGAGGTCATTCTGAACCGCAGGATTTCCACAGGGGATTTTTATCATCACAGAAGCCTGGCGAAGAACGCACTGCTGCTCTACAATGCCTGGTATGTGCACAATTATTTCAGATTCTCAACCAGTGCGGCCTCGGATTCCGTAAAGATCATCGCCCCGCCCCATGAGGACCCGGACCCGGCGCTGCGGGATTATGCCGGAGCGGACCTGACGGCCTGGGCTGCTGACATGTTCAATCCCGGACTGCCCTATACCGAAACCAGGGACCCTTTTCCGAACGGTGAGGGGGTCAACCGAAGGGTCGGTTTCTCCGACCTTTCTTCCGAAGCGCAGGAATACCTGGTCCGGCAAAAAAGGCTTTCACTGCTGAATTTCCTGAACCCGGCCATTTTTTTCGTGAACAGGATCCGCTTGAGTCCCGAATTCTCATTCAATTTGTTCACCCAGTATGCCCCCACCCATTTCGGAAATGACATTGCCCTCTTGGTACCGCTGAAGATCATGGATCACAACCTTCTCGTAAATGCCCACAGGTACGGCAACAGGTCGGCAGCCGGTTACGGGATCGGACTGGGCGTGTTCGATTTCAGGTTGAGCGAAAGAATGAGCGCGGACATGGAGCTGGACCTCTGGAACCAGCCCGCCTCCTTCTTGCTGAATGAAAAGAAGGCCGGGGGCTCCCTCTCTATCAGGCCACAGTTCATTATCGGCAGCGCAATCTCCGGTTATATCCGGCTGTCCGGGAAAACGCACGGATGGCAGATGGGAAATCCCTATCTGGAAAAGAATCTTTCCGTTCAGCTGGGGATGAATATAAATGTCGGTATACCTGACTGATATATTC
>DSDZ01000042.1 GCA_011048475.1 Bacteroides sp.
GCACTTCACTGGTCACCTCCCTCCGAAGGGACATCGAACGGAGGGAAGACCTTTACGAGGGACAGATGCACATGGACAAGCTGCTGGGTATGGCCGAAGAGACGGGCCTTCCCGGTCTCTCCATCCCCGACCGGAACGGGAACGAGATCTCCCTTTCCGATCTGAAAGGGAAGGTGGTCCTGGTGATCTTCTGGGCATCGGGAAACGAGGAGAGCGTTCGCACGCTGATCAATCTGCAGCCCATATATGACCGGTACCGTGACAGGGGGTTTGAGATCTACGCAGTCTCACTGGACAATGAAAAGGTCCTGTGGATGAATGCCATTGATTTCAACGAATTTGACTGGATCAATGTTTCCGAACTCTCCTACCCCGAGTCGAAGGCCGACATGCTTTACAATGTGACCCGGCTGCCTGCCGGATTCCTGGTCAGCCGGGAAGGGGATATCGTGGCCAGGGACCTGTACGGAAAAACACTGGAAACGTGGCTGGACAACCTCCTGTAACAGGCTCATGAAGGAGAAAACCTGCATATACTTCGTATCGGACCTTCACCTGGGCATGCACCCGGTGGAAGAAAGCCGTAGGCGTGAGCTGCTTTTTGTGAGATGGCTGGAGAAGATCAGGAAGGATGCTTGGGAGCTCTGGCTGCTGGGTGATGTATTCGATTACTGGTTCGAACACAAAAAAGTGGTTCCCAGGGGATTTACCAGGGTACTGGGAAAACTCGCCGAATTGAGCGATGAGGGGGTAAAGATCCATTTCTTTACGGGAAACCACGACATCTGGGTCTTTGATTACCTTCCCGGGGAGATCGGGATGGAAGTCCACCGCAAACCGCTGATCCGCGAATGGAACGGCCGGCTGTTTTTGCTCGGTCACGGCGACGGCCTCTGGGGAAAAGATGGCGGCTATCGGCTGCTCCAGGGGATCTTCAAGAACCCGGTGGCCCAGTGGTGCTATGCCAGGCTTCATCCCAACGGATCTGCCGCCTTCGCGCAGTGGTGGTCGAAACGGAGCCGCATGAAAAAGGGCCTCTTTATCCCCTTCCTGGGCAAGGACCAGGAGCACCAGGTGCAGTTCGCCCGGAAGGAACTGGAAAGGAATCCCCGGATCGACTTTTTCATTTTCGGCCACCGCCACATTCCATATGACATCCGGATCGGTGAAAAGAGCCGGGTCATCTGCCTGGGCGACTGGATCGAGAATTACACCTATGCCGTTTTCGACGGGAAAACCCTGCAGCTGAAAAAATTCTTCGAGGACCGGGGCGAGATCCTCAGGATGTAGCCCCCCTCCCCTGAGGGATGTTTTCTCACAGCGTGCTAATTTTGCTGGCGCAAAAAGATGCCAGGCTGCTTCGTAAGCATCCCTAAGATATATGGCGTCAGGTATACCCCGGAGGAAGCCTACAAATACTTGTTTTACAAGGATTTTCAGCGACGATGGGGTATGCCTGACCGATCAAAGTACTTCCTGAGATACCAATCAGGTGTTCTTTTTATTTCGCCGAGCTCGCCAGCTCTATTGTCTGCGCTTCAAAGGGATGTTTTCTCACAGCGTATTAATTAGCTGAAGATCCCGATGGTGACGGTCAGTCCCGCCATGACCACCGAAACCATGGTCATCAGCTTGATCAGGATGTTCAGGGATGGCCCGGAGGTATCCTTGAATGGATCGCCCACCGTGTCACCCACCACACTGGCCTTGTGGGCCTCACTTCCTTTTCCTCCGTAATTGCCCTTCTCAATGAATTTCTTGGCATTGTCCCAGGCACCTCCCGAATTGTTGAGCATGACCGCCAGGGTAAATCCGGCTGTGAGTCCACCTGCCAGCAGTCCGACCACACCGGCCACTCCAAGGACCACGCCGATCAAAACGGGAACGATGATGGCCAGCAGGGACGGAAGGATCATTTCACGCTGTGCACCTTTGGTGGAAATGGCCACGCATTTGGCATATTCCGGGGTGGCTTTCCCTTCCATGATCCCCGGGATCTCTTTAAACTGCCGCCGAACCTCGTCCACCATGGAACCGGCTGCCCGGCCCACGGCCTTCATGGTCATGGCGCAGAATACGAAAGCCATCATCGCACCGATGAACACGCCTCCCAGCAGCATGGGGTTGAACAGGGATAGGTCATAGGCATTGACGAAATCCGAAATGTGGGCCGAGCTGAGCTTTACCGTCTCGACACCTTCCGCCACCACGGGAGCCTGATCTGTATAAAAGATGGTATCCCCCACCTGCTTGAATCCCTCGATGCTCTTATCCGCCACTTTCCCCAGCCAGAGCCTTACCTCTTCCATGTAGGCAGCCAGCAGGGCCATGGCGGTGAGCGCGGCCGACCCGATGGCAAAGCCCTTTCCGGTGGCCGCCGTTGTATTTCCAAGCATATCCAGCGCATCGGTCCTTTCCCTCACCTCATGGGGAAGTTCCGACATTTCGGCGTTTCCGCCCGCATTATCGGCAATGGGTCCGAATGCATCGGTCGCCAGGGTGATCCCCAGGGTAGAGAGCATTCCCACGGCGGCGAAGCCGATCCCGTACACCCCGCTGGCAAACTCCTGGAATCCGCCCGAAAATCCAAAAGCGGCAATGATCGCGATGACAATGGTCACCACCGGGATCCAGGTGGAGTACATCCCCACCGCAATGCCGTCAATGATGGTGGTGGCAGGTCCCTGTTGCGCCTGTCTTGCAATTCCTTTTGTATATCTGTATTCATCGGAGGTAAACAGTTCGGTCCCCTGTCCGATCACCACCCCTGCGACCAGGCCGGCAACCACTGCCCCGAAAATCCCCCAGCTGACCCATCCCAGGGAGGCCATCACCGCCATGGCCACCAGGATCAGGA
>DSDZ01000488.1 GCA_011048475.1 Bacteroides sp.
ATCCCGGGTGGTCGCCCGACGGAAAAACAATCCTTCTGAGCGGCCTTCGGAACGGACAAAGTGATATTTATCTGTACCACCTGGAATCAGGGGAACTGGAACAGCTGACAGATGATGAATTCTCGGATCTGCAACCAGCATGGTCACCCGACGGCAAAAAGGTGGCTTTTATCAGTGACAGAAGCATTACCACTGACCCAGGAATTGTCACCTTCGGGAGTTACAGGCTTTGTGAATATGACATGGAGTCTGGTTCCCTGAGTGTTATTCCCGTTATTCCGGGAGCGGATATTTTCAATCCGCAGTACACTCCCGATGGGAACAGCATCTACTTCGTATCCGCTGCCACGGGGATCAGAAACCTGTATGAGTATGACATCCGGAGTGGGGAACTGAACCGCCTTACGGATTTCATCACCGGAATAAGCGGCATCTCGGATTTATCGCCTGTCCTGAGTGTGGCCCGTGATACCGGTCTGATCACCTACGTGCTGTACGAGAAAAAGGGGTATTCGATTTACAAAGCATCTCCCGAAGATTTTACCAGGGAGCCGGCCGATGAAACCTTCACGGATCTTTCAGCCGCCAGCCTTGTTCCCGTCAACGGACGAAATGTTCCGACAGTGGTGGATATCAATCTTTCAAGGAACCCGCTCACGGATGAATCGGAATTTTCCATAAAGCCGTACGCCGGGAAATTTGGTCTGGAAGCTGTCAGCAGCGTGGGAATCGGCGTGGGATACGACCAGACCAACACGGCTGCCGCAGGAGGGGTCAGTTTCCTGTTCAGTGATATGCTAAAACGAAACCAGTTATTTGCAGCGGCCCGCGTGAACGGAAGGATCATCGATGCGGGTGGTCAGCTGGTCTATCTGAACCAGAAAAGCCGTTTGAACTGGGGTGTTTCCTTCAGCCACATCCCGTATCTCTATATACGTTCATTTCTCACAGATGATGTGGGAGTGATCGACGGGGATTCGGTCCCCCTGACAATGCTGGTCCAGATGGAGCAACGCATCTTCCAGGACCAGCTGAGCTGTTTTGCGATCTTTCCCCTGTCCAAGCAGCTGCGTTTCGAGGCCGGCGCCAGTGCAAGCATGTACAGCTTCAGGCTCGATTCTGTGAATTATTATTATACATATGGAGGTTCTTATTACCTGGGTGAGAACCGATCCCAGCTCGATGCCCCCGAATCCATCATGCTTTATAGTGCATATGTGGCCTATGTGGGCGACAACTCCTATTTTGGTCTGACTTCCCCCCTCAGGGGATACAGGTACCGTTTTCAGGTGGGGAGAACAGATGGGGCGAGCAGGTACTGGGGGGTCATCGCCGACTACAGGCGTTACTTTTTCTTCAAACCGGTCGGACTGGCATTCCGGGTGACGCATTTCGGGCAGTACGGGCAGGATGCGGATGACTATAACAATGTTTTCCTGGGGTATCCCTATTATGTGAGGGGTTACAATTATAACTCCCTGGCCCGGAACAGATGCCCGGACAATTCGTGCCTGGGAGTGAACCAGATCACCGGGAGCAAAATGCTGCTTGCCGGCGCGGAATTAAGGCTTCCTTTTACCGGACCCAGGAGGCTTTCCCTGATCAAATTGCGGTACGTTTACTCCGATCTGGTCGTGTTTGCGGACGGGGGACTGGCATGGCACCGTTTCGACAATATCGGATTTTCACTGAATCCGGCCGGGGAAGAAAACATCCCCATATTCAGCGTGGGAGCATCGGTCAGGATCAACCTGCTGGGAGCCATTATCCTGGAGCCCTACTACGCGCTGCCTCTGCAAAATAGGGGGATGGGACTCGGCCATTTCGGGATCTTTATTTCGGGCGGTGGCTGGTAATTAATTATAAGTTAATTTCTATATAATCGTCCTTTTTAAAGGTATATTTTTTCCCTTTGATCCCGATCTCCACCGGGTTGGCCCACCCCCTGTCGAATTCCACGCTGATCTTCCTACGGGTGATGTGCATTTTGATCCAGTGGCTCCGGTAACGCAGGTGGAATGAGATCTCCTTCAGCTCCCCGGGGAGCCGGGGATTGAACCACAGCACATCCTCCCTGATCTCCATCCCTGAATACCCCCTCAGTACCAGATCTACGGTGCCGGCCATGGCTCCAAGGTGGATCCCTTCGGAAGTGGTGCCCCCCTGCTCATCCTCAATGTCGAATTTCAGGGCATCGGTAAAGATGTCCCATGACCTGTTGCGGTCGGACCTGCTGTATACCCAGGAGTGGACCACCCTGCTCAGGGTGGATCCGTGGGAGGTGATCTGTTTGTAGTACCCGATATTCTCCGGGATCTGATCTGCCCTGAATTCATAACCGAGCCTGTTGAAAATATCGATCAACTCATCCGAGGAGAACAGGTATAAAAGCATGAGTACGTCGGCCTGCTTGCAGGCCCTGTAGCGGTTTACCGAATCGTTTTCCTTCTCCAGGATCCGGTCAAGCCGCATGGTTTCTCCGTAAGCCTTGTGATATTTTTCCCAGTCGAGTTCCTCCAGGTTCTCAAATCCTTCGAACTGCATGATCACTCCCCGGTCGTTCATGGGGATGAACATGCGGGTGGAGATCTTCTGCCAGTGCTCCATGTCACCGCTGTCAAATCCGACGCGGACCTGGAGCCTTTTCAGCGTGTCCTCGTCCACCATCTCCTTGATCTCCAGTGCCCTCAGCAGGACCCAAACGGCCATGAAGTTGGTGTAGGCATTGTTGTTCAGTCCCGGACCCTCATTCCCGGGATACCGGGTGTGATACTCGTCGGGTCCCACGATCCCCCAGATCTCATATCTGTCCCTCCTGGGATTATGTTCTGCCACCGAACCCCAGAAGAGGGC
>DSDZ01000261.1 GCA_011048475.1 Bacteroides sp.
CATATCTACGGACATTTCTCGGAGCACCTGGGTCGCTGCATCTATGGCGGTTACTGGGTGGGAAAGGATTCGGACATTCCCAATACGAACGGCATCCGGAACGACGTGGTGGATGCGCTCAGGAAAATCAAGATCCCCAACCTGCGCTGGCCTGGCGGATGCTTTGCCGATGAATACCACTGGATGGACGGGATCGGGCCCGCTCCGGAACGGCCCAAGATGGTCAACACGCACTGGGGGGGGGTGACGGAGGACAACAGCTTCGGCACCCATGAATTCATGGAACTGTGCGAGCAGCTGGGGACCGAGCCGGTGATCTGCGGGAATGTGGGCAGCGGCACCGTGAAGGAAATGTCCCAGTGGGTGGAATACCTCAATTTTGACGGGATCAGTCCCATGGCCGACCTGCGGCGGGTCAACGGCAGGGACGAGCCCTGGGGTGTGAAGTACTGGGGGATCGGGAATGAGAACTGGGGCTGCGGCGGCAACATGACCCCCGAGTTCTATGCCGACCAGTACCGGCGGTATGCCACATTCTGCAGGGATTACGGGGCGAACCGCCTGTTCAGGATCGCAGGCGGGGCCAACTCGGAGGATTACAACTGGACCGAGGTCCTCATGCAGCGGATCCCCCACCGGATGATGGACGGACTCTCCCTGCATTATTACACCACCAACTGGCGGGACAAGGGATCGGCAACCGATTTCGGGGAGGACCGCTACTTCGATGTCCTGCGAAGGTGCCTGGATGTCGAGCGGGCCATCGACAGGCACATCACCATCATGGACCGGTACGATCCGCGCAACCGGGTCGCCCTGGTGTTTGATGAGTGGGGCACCTGGTACGATGTGGAGCCCGGGACCAATCCGGGATTCCTCTTCCAGCAGAACACGATGCGCGATGCGCTGGTGGCCGCACTGACCCTCAATTACCTGAATGCGCGTTGCGACAGGGTCAAGATGGCGAATATTGCACAGACCGTCAATGTGCTGCAGGCACTCATCTTCACCGAAGGGGAAAAGATGCTGGTGACACCCACCTACCATGTTTTCGATATGTACCAGGTACACCATGATGCACTCATGCTTCCCCTTTCCCTCGATTGTCCCGATTATGCATTCGGCGAGTGGTCGCTGCCGGCTGTCAGTGCCAGTGCCTCCCGGGACGGGGAGGGGAAGATGCACATCTCCCTGGTGAACATCGACCCGGAGAAAGCCATCCCGCTTACCATTCACCTGCGTGGAGCCGAATCCAAAAAGGTCAGCGGAACGATCCTGGAATCGAAAGAGATGAACAGCCACAATACCTTTGTGAATCCCAACGAGGTGACCACGGCCCTGTTCAGGGGTGCGAGGCTGGACGGCGACCGGATCCGGCTGGAGCTTCCCGCAAGGTCCGTGGTGGTGCTGGAGGTGCAGTAAGGATTGCGTATCATGCAAAATCGTCCGAGACATTAAAAAGAAAGCTGCATACAGTCTTCTTTTCGGGGCCGTGTTGCTGTTCCTGCTGGGCATGCCTGCCTGCGAGAAAAAAAAGGGAACGGAGAACGGAAAGGAAGAACCGGACAACGAGGAGACCCTGGATCCGGGGATCCCGGACGATTACAGTGCCATTGCCAGCCAGAGTTACAGCTCGCAGTGGGGGCCCTACAACCTGCATGATCCCACCGTGATCCGTCACGAGGACCAGTTCTTTATTTTTTCCACAGATGTGGCATTCGGTCCCAACGGGGATTGCGGGATCATGCAGCGCAGGTCGGGCGACCTGGTGCAGTGGCGCTTCATGGGATGGGTTTTCGACGGGGTACCCCCCGTCGCACTGCAGTTCATGGAGCAAAACCAGCCGGGATACCGGCAGGAGTCCATCTGGGCCCCCTTCATTTACAAACACGTGGGCAGCTACCGGCTGTATTATTCCGTCCCGGGAAACGACGGCCTGAAACTGGCCTGCATCGCCCTGGCCACCGCGGAGAGTCCCCACGGACCATGGACCGATGAGGGGATCGTCATCTCCTGCAAACCCGCTGACCCCTTCAATGCGATCGATCCGGCAGTGGTCGTGGACCGGGAGAGCGGGAAGCACTGGTTTGCCTACGGCTCCTATTCCTCGGGGATCCACATGGTGGAACTGGACCCTGCCACGGGGAAAAGGAAGGATGAAACCGACAGGGGCCATTTGATCGCCTTCCGGAACCGGTTCCATGATGCCATCGAGGGGGCCGAGTTCGTTTACAACGATGAAACCGGCATGTACTACCTGTTCGTTTCCTATGACTGGCTGGAGGATGACTACAATGTGAGGGTGGGCAGAAGTGATAAACCGGAAGGGCCCTACCTGGACATCAACGGCAATGACATGGCTGACCCGGGCGACAACCTCCCCATGATCACCGCGCAGTACCGCTTTGACAATCACCCGGGCTGGCAGGGTATGGGGCACTGCGGGATCCTGAAGGATGAAGGGCACTATTTTTTTGTGAGCCAGGGCAGGCTGGGCTCGAACTTTTACCTGATGAACCTCCACGTGCGGCAGATGGTCTGGTCTCCCTCCGGCTGGCCCCTGGTCAGCCCGGAGCGTTATGCGGCTGTCCCGGCAACCACCCTCACCCCGGAATCCATCGCCGGCAGCTGGGAGCACATCGAGCTGGTGCATATATCCGAAAAGAACACGTCGGTTCACATCGGACTGCAGGAAGGGGGGACCATCGCATCCTACCCGGAAGGATCCTGGCGTTTCGAAGACCAGGTGCTGCGCATCTCCTTCTCCGAAGGGGAGGCATTTGCGTGCAGGATCTTCGATGTGTGGGACTGGGAGAACGGGAATCCCACCCTGG
>DSDZ01000129.1 GCA_011048475.1 Bacteroides sp.
GGATCTGGGGCTATACTGGTACAAGGCTCCGCTGATGCTGGGCTTCTGGTACCGGGGGATCCCCATCATCAGCGATGATCCCAGGGGAGATGCCATCGCCTTTCTGGTGGGATACAAAATGGACCAGCTCAGGGTGGGCTACAGCTACGACTTCACCGTTTCCAACCTGGTCTCCTCCACCGGCGGGGCCCACGAGATCTCCATCACCTACGAATTCAAGACCAGCCGGGAAAGGCGGAAACCCCGCATGATCCCGTGCCCGGAGTTCTGATGCCTCTTCGCAGTCCTGATCCCTGTCCCGGGTCCCGGTGTGTATAGAAAAGAAATATGGTCGCGGCAGGGGGTGAATGTGGGGTACACGAATCATAATTTTTCCGAATCCCGCGATATGTTTCATTCCATTCTTCTTAAATTCGTATATTTTGTACCTGTCGGATGGTAATCCATTGAACCCATGAACCCGAGAAATCTCAAATACGGTCATTCCACCATCTCTCTCAACATGCCTGAAAAGGCGGTTCCCCTGAGCCACACCGAACCTCCCCTGTCAGTCTCCTCCAGCGGCTTTACACGCGATCTGCGCTCCTGCCTCTACATGATGAAATCAAAGATCCGCGATGCGGGGATCGTGGTCAGCGACAAGACGCGGCTGTGCCAGTACCCGCTGTACCTGCCCCTTCTCACGGAGGTGCTCATGGAGAACGGACTGAAGCGGGACAACATCACCTTCTACATCGCCTACGGGACCCATCCGCCCCAGACCGAAGAGGAGTCCCTGGCCAGTTACGGGGAGACCTACCTGAATTTCAGGTTCGTGCACCATGACTGCAGGAATGAGGCCACGCTGGTCAGGCTGGGGACCACCTCGCGGGGGACGGAGATCACGCTGCGGAAAGAGATCCCTGAGCATGACCTGCTGATCACCTTCGGCTCGGTGCTGCACCATTATTTTGCCGGCTTCGGGGGAGGACGCAAGCTGTTGTTCCCCGGACTGGCTGGGTTTCGTTCCATCCTGCAGAACCACAGCCTCTACCTGGATTTCAAAAACCGGACCCTCCGGGAAGGATGCCGGTCGGGACAGCTGGACGGGAACCCGCTGGCCATGGACCTGGAAGAGATCAACAACTACATGCCCGACCGGCTGGAGATCATGGCCATCCTGGACAGCAAGCGGGAGGTGTGCGAGATGCATTTCGGATCGGGCTACGAGGATTTCAGGGAGGTATGCGACCGGTACGACAGCTATTTCAGGGTGGGTGATGACAGGCGGTACGACCTGGTGGTGGCCAGCGCCGGGGGCTATCCCAAGGACATCAACTTCATCCAGAGCCACAAGTCCATCCACAACGCGGCATCGTTCGTGAAGGACGGCGGTACGCTGGTGATCCTTGCCGAATGCGCGGACGGATTGGGGAACAGGGCATTTGCCGATATTTTCAGGGAGGGCGACCACCACCGGATCTTCGAACGAATGGAGAAGCAGTACGAGAACAACGCGGGCACCGCGCTGGCCATGCTTGAAAAGACAAGGCGTATCGGGATCCGGTTCATGACCTCGCTGGAGGCGGAAACCTGCCGGATGATGGGAGCGCTGAAGATTACCCCGGAGGCTGCGCAGAAGCTGATTGACGGGGAAAAGGGCGAGGTGGCGTGGATCGAAAATGCAAGCATGCTCTACCGATGAGGCGGGTCCCCCTGAGTCGTTTCCTCCTGGCCGCGGCCTTTGCGCTGTGCGGAAGCCTCCCCGCGGCTGCGCAGCACATACCCACCCACATTTCCAACGAAGGGATCTACCTGTTCCTGGACGAGCTGGCCTCGGAAGGGGTCATTGACCTGTACTCCCTGGTGAGGCCTTATTCCCGGGCACTGATCGCCGCAAAGCTGGAGGAGACAAACGGACAGCGGGAGCGGCTTACCCGGAGACAGCAGTCGGAGCTGGATTTCTACCTGAAGGATTACGGGAAAGAGACGGACCGGGGACAGGAGACGGACCTCAGACAGGAGCCGGCTGTGAGCTGGCTCTGGCAGAAGAACCACGGGAACAAGCGGTTCGATGCTTTCTATTACAGCGATTCGATCTTCCGGGTCACGGTGAATCCCATCGTGGGCGGGGATCTGTGGGTGAACGGGGACGGGTCGTTTTATCACTGGTGGAACGGCGTGGAGGCATGGTCCGCCGTTGGAAACTTCAGCTTCTGGGGATCGCTGAGGGACAACCACGAGTCGGTGGAGCTGACCGCCAGGGATTTCCAGAACCAGCGCACCGGGGCCTCCAACCTGAAGATCTTTTCCGGCGGGAAGCGGGATTACTGGGAGTGCCGCGGAGGGGTGAGCTATGCATGGAAATGGGGGTACGGGGGACTGTTCATGGAGCAGTTCTCCTGGGGAGAGCACAACGCCGGTGCCAACATCCTGTCGGGCCGTACCCCTGCCTTTCCCCGCCTGGAGGTGGGACTGAAGCCGGCGAAATGGTTCCGCTTCACATGGGTCCAGGGCTTCCTCGTCTCCGAGGTGGTGGATTCCACGCTCTCCTTTTACGTGGAGACCCCGGACGGTCCGGAATACAGGCGGGTGTACCATCCCAAATACCTGGCCGCCAATATGTTCACATTTATTCCGCTGAGGGGACTGCAGCTCTCCGTCGGGAACTCCGTGGTGTATGACCACCGCTGGCCCCAGCCCGCCTTCATGATCCCCGTTGCCTTCTACAAGGCCATTGACCATACGCTGAATGCGGGGATCAACAACATGAACTCCCAGATGTTCCTCTCGGTTTCCTCCCGCAACCTCCGCCATTTCCATTTTTACGGAACCGCCTTCATCGAC
>DSDZ01000364.1 GCA_011048475.1 Bacteroides sp.
CGGGATGGTGAAGGAGCTGGCAGTGACCGGAAGCGAAGCGGCCCGGGAGATGTACGGGGCAAGGGGCTGGGTGGTGCACCACAACACCGACCTTTGGAGGATCGCGGGTCCGGTCGACGGCGCATCTTACGGCATGTGGCCCATGGGAGGGGCATGGCTTTCCCAGCACCTGTGGCAGCATTACCTGTACGGCGGGGACAGGGAGTTCCTGGCGGAGATCTACCCGGTGCTGAAGGGTGCGGCCATGTTTTACGCGGATGTGCTCCAGAGGGAGCCGGAGCATGGCTGGCTGGTGGTCAATCCCTCCATGTCGCCCGAAAACACCCACCCCCAGGGAGCCAGGATGGCGGCAGGAACGACCATGGACAACCAGCTGGTTTTAGATGTGTTTTCCAACCTGGTGGATGCCGCCGGCATCCTGGATATGGACCATGCTTTCGCAGACAGTGTCAGGCAGCTCAGGGAGATGCTTCCACCCATGCAGATCGGGAGGCTCGGACAGTTGCAGGAGTGGATGGCGGACTGGGACAGGGAGGATGACCGCCACAGGCATGTCTCCCACCTGTACGGCCTTTACCCGGGAAACCAGAT
This sequence comes from Bacteroides sp., assembly GCA_011048475.1. GTDB lineage: Bacteria > Bacteroidota > Bacteroidia > Bacteroidales. The sequence goes on from DSDZ01000364.1 coordinate 592, forward strand.
CTCGCCTTTCGATCACCCGGAATTGTTCCGGGCAGCGAGAAACTCCCTGGAATATCGGGGCGACGAATCCACAGGATGGTCCATGGGTTGGAAGGTCAACCTGTGGGCGCGCCTGCTGGACGGGAACCGCGCCTATAAACTGATCACGGACCAGCTCTCGCCCGCACCCATGGAGGGTTGGGGTCAACACGGGGGCACCTATCCCAACCTGTTCGACGCGCATCCCCCCTTCCAGATTGACGGGAATTTCGGTTGTGCGGCAGGGATCACCGAAATGCTGATGCAGAGTCACGACGGAGCCATTTTTCTTTTACCGGCCCTGCCGGATGCCTGGCCCGTCGGGCGTGTCAGGGGCCTCAGGGCCCGCGGCGGGTTCACGGTGGATTTCAGCTGGAGGGAAATGCAGGTCGAAGAGGTGACCGTTCATTCAGGCCTTGGGGGCAATTGCAGGCTGAGGCTTCCCAACGAAGTGGAATGCCGGGAGGCCTCCCTGCAACGTGTGCAACCGGGAGAGGCAAATCCGAACCCGTTTTACCGGAAACCAGGCATCAGGGATCCGTTGAACCACGCAGCCTCCGGACTGCCTTCTCCCTCTCTCCCGGAAACGGTCCTTGTGGATCTGGCGACCGAGGCAGGGGCAACCTATCATCTATACAGAAAACAGGAACGATGAAGCGAGTGAAAAAATTTTTGTTACCGGCAGCAGTCATGGTCATCACGGCGATGTTCACAACAATAGCCGCTTCAGGCTGCAAACAGGCAGACAGCCCGGCAGAGAACGACAGGCCGAGGGTCATTGTCACCTCCGACGGGGAGATCGACGATGAATGCTCCATGGTCCGGTTCCTGCTCTATGCCAGCGATTTCGAGGTGGAGGGCATCATCACCTCCAGTTCGCAGTACCACTGGCACGGGCACAACTGGGCGGGGGATGACTGGATCGATCCCTACCTGGAAGCTTATTCGGAGGTTTACCCCAATCTCGTTCAGCATGATGAAGATTATCCCACACCCGGGTATGTAAGGTCCGTTACCTTCCTGGGTAATGTGGAAGCGGAGGGTGAGATGGATGCTGTCACACCCGGGTCTCAGCATATCGCGAAGGTGCTGCTGGACCGGTCCGATGACCGGCCCGTCTGGATACAGGCCTGGGGCGGGACCAATACCATTGCCCGTGCCCTGAAGACGATCCAGGAGGAACACCCCGGTGACATGGAATACGTGGCCGGCAAGATCCGTTTCTTTTTTATCTGGGAGCAGGATTCCACCTACCAGTCCTACATCCGGCCCAACTGGGGGCAGTATAATATCCTGACGATCGTTTCGGACCAGTTCGAGGCCATTGCCTACCGCTGGAAAAGGATCCAGCCCGAAGAGATGCAGGATTATTTTACAGGGGCCTGGATGAAAGAGAACATCCTGCAGGACCACGGGCCGCTGTGCGCGCTCTACAAAGCACATTCAGGGGACAGTGAAGGATTTGACGAAGGAGATTTCCGGTCCGAAGGAGACTCGCCGGCCTTTATGCACGCCATCGGAACCGGTCTTCGGAATATGGAGTCGCCGGACTACGGCGGATGGGGCGGCCGTTATGTCAGGGTGCGTGAGAATACATGGCTGGATCCAATTCCCGTTGAGGGATACACCTATCCCGATGGGCGCTGGTATTCCGGGTCAGCCTGGGGGAGGGAAAAAACAAGGGAAGAAGCGACATCTTCCACGGACAGTCTTTACAGGGAGTATTTCAAACCAATCTGGCGCTGGTCGGATGCCTTCCAGAATGATTTTTCGGCACGGGCCGACTGGTGCGTGAAATCGTACGGCGAGGCCAATCATCCGCCGGTGGTTGTCCTGAAAAACCCGCTGGACATTGAAGCAAACCCGGGCAGCACCATCAGGCTCAGCGCTGAAGATACTTTTGATCCTGACGGGGATCAGCTGGCCTTCCGCTGGTGGCAGTATGGGGAGGCAGACAGCTATGACGGAAAAATCGAGATCGAAAATGCCGGATCAGCGCATGCATCCATTCAAATCCCTGAAGACATTGAAGGCGGTGCTGCCATGCATATCATCTGTGAGGTCAGGGACAATGGAACACCGCAACTGACCCGTTATCAGCGCGTCATTGTTACGGTTGAGTCCGCGGATTGATTATTTTTGCAGGGGTGAAACCTGATTAATGATTTGTGATCATTGATGTCCTCCAACCCCATATACTCGGTTCTCTAC
>DSDZ01000083.1 GCA_011048475.1 Bacteroides sp.
CTGCATACCTTGCCTCCGACCGTTCCTGGGTCTGGTAAAGTCCCCAGTACATCCCGTTCAGGTACAGATGGTAATACCGGCTCCTGGTATAGGGCTGTCCCATATCCCGCTGGCTGTCCCGGGAAAAGACCTCCCTTACAAAAGTGTTTTCCGGGAAGCCGTTGCTCCAGGCATAGTTCTGTGCGGTCCGCAGGTCGATTTTGTCGAATTGGTCAGCTCCCTCCTCGCCGAACAGTGGAAAATATAACTTGTCATTTCCGTATAACTCCCTGAAAAAGAGTCTGAAAGCGTGTTTGGGATAATCAGGGTGCCGGCTCCATCCGCCGCGGATGCGGAGGCCCGCGTTCACATTGAAACCTTCCGAGCCGTCGGGCTGGATCAGCTCCACACTGCATTCTTTCTCCCATTCCAGGCCGTGACCGTCTGCATTCACATAAATGCCCGAAGCCGGGTCAAAGAGATTCTTCAGGTCGGTGACCACGGAGATCGTGGGAATATCCAGCAGGGCATCATCCATCAGGGGAGCATACAGGGGATCATGGACCACCCTGTAATCCATCGGCAGGTCAATGATCTGGCCGTTCACGTTCGAAGAGGGCCATCCACCCCCCGGGTAGATCTGCTCTTTCACCCGCTCGATAAAGATATAGGTGGCGGCGGCTGGAATGGACGGTTTATAACCGGGCCGGGTGAACGATGCCCGCACCACAACACCGGGAGTGGCGGGACGGTACGCCGTACTTTCCGGGTCAACCAGGATCTGGCATGTCGAACCTGCTGTAACGGCTGTGGGCGAATTTTGCGGATTGCTCCCGTCCAGGGTGTAAACGATGCCCATGTCGGGCAGGGGAGCCGTGAGGAGCAGGTTGAACGGGGCGTCGTAAAAACCGGAAGGGTGACTGAAGGAGATCCCGGCGGAATCCGAAAGAACCGGCTGACTTTTTTCGGCATACATGGCCAGGTCGAAATAAAAATCGGTGCTGGTGAGGCTCACGTTGAAGCCCTGCACCGCCACCAGGTTCGTCCCCACCACAAGGTTCAGTCCCTTCGTTGATACCACAAAATCCTCGCCCAGTCCCGATTCATGATTCCCGGGAGCAAAGGCATCATATCCCAGCGATGCCGGGGCATTCCTCCGCAACGCCTCCACCCCGTTGATCCAGATCACGAAACCATCGTCATAATCCACGGTAAGGGTCATCTCCCTGACCATGGAGGTATCCGAACATTCAAAGGCGGACCTGAGGTACATGGTCGAATAACTGTTCATCATGTCCGTGAGCTCCACCCCACCTGTTCCGTCACCGTAGCGGAAAGGAGCGTTTCCGGCGGACCAATCCCCGTCATCGAAGCCGGGGGACATCCAGTCCGCCGCCACTGTGGATGCATCTTTTCCTTTCAGGTATTTATAAGGGGAATGATATGTAAAGTCAACCTGTGCCGTGGTAACTGTCAGGGAACCAAGCACGGACAGAAAGAAGAAAGCCTGTTTAATTCTCAGTCCGGAAATTGTAAGTATCTGATTCACTATTGTTCTCATGAAAACCGGCTATGCATGCCCTTGTACAATAAGGATACGAATATAGCAATAAATGGTTGCACCGGCTGTCTGTACATTCTTTTCAGCCATTGACAATTGAAGGGAGCAGTGAATAAATATCCGCTGATTCTTCAGGGAAAGAGATGTTGTATTTAAAGACTTTTTTCTATATTGGTAGCTGCAAAACCTGAAAACTAAACCAACCTGACATGTATATCTATCTTTGCTTTTCCGGCAGAGGGGAAGGTGACAATTCCAGGAAAGTATTATTTCTCAGTCAAAAACTTAGATCATGAAGAAATCTTTTTGGCTTCTTCCGGCTGCTGTATGCATTGCCGGGATACTGGGGACGACGGGGTGCGACAAACACCAGGACAGGTTTGAACCTCCTCCGTGGCTCGGCGGATCGAGCATTGAGACACTGGAAGAAAGAGGGAACTACACCATCTTTCTCAAGCTGATGGAAATGGCCAACTATACAGATCCAATCACCAAGCAGTTGTTTACACTTTTCGTCCCGGACGATGATGCCTTCGAGGAGTATTTTCAGTCGGCGGGCATCAACTCGGTGGAGGAACTGACAGAAGAGGAAGCGGTACAGCTGTTTACCCTTCATGTTTTACGGAATCCGAGGTCCAGGTACTACCTGATCTACGAATATGTCTGGTCCGAGTTCCAGGGACCCAAAGGGGAGTATGCTTCGCTGTATCACAGAAAAGAAGTGCCCAGTGAAAACACTTACAAGGAAATCGTCAGGTACACTCCGGGTATGGTAGGAAGGGAACTGGCGATCTACACGGACCACAAGCATATTCCGCTTTTTTCAGCTGAATGGTTCGGTGATTACGGGAGCAACGATCCGGCAGCCGATTATACCTTCATGTATCCCGGGAGCACATGGGAACTGGGTTACCCTGATAACCTGAAAGGATTGAACTGGCACAATGCCATGGTGATCCCCAATCCCGAGATCCCGGATGAACTTGAGGTCAGGACCTCCAGCGGATTCATCTATTTCCTTGACAGGGTCGTTCCGCCCGTTCCCAGTATTGAAGAATACATGATCGCCCACCCGGAAAAGTACGGATTGTACTACGATCTGCTGCAGCGTTTCGCCATCTACGGCAATCAGAGGGTGGACGAGGCCAGGAATGTGGAATACAAGAAAAACTACGACCTGGTTTTTAACCTGGCCGAAGAAAGGGGACCTTCCACAGGAACACTTACGATTCCAGCGCAGAACATGTGGACCGCATTCCTTCCCACAAATGGTC
>DSDZ01000211.1 GCA_011048475.1 Bacteroides sp.
CACTGGCATTATGTGTGTTTGCCTCCGATGGTTTCGGGCAGAAACCAGTGCTTTTCGTGGGAAGGGATAACCTGGGGGATTACCAGTCTGACCAGGACCTGGTTGACAGCCTGACTGCATGGGGATATGCCCCGGAATTCTGGAACAGCAACGGGGAATATGACGTGGGCACTGATGCGGATTTCAATGAACTGGACTACAACAATTATGAAGCGATGTTCATCAATGAGACCGTGGATTCCAAGGCCATGGCCCGGTTTGCCACGGATGAAGGAGGTTATCCCCTGCCATGTGTGAACCTGGAAGGCTATTGTGTGGCTTCGGGGAATGACCGGTGGACGTGGATAGATGATAACGGTGCCGAGCTTTTCCAGACAGCCGATGCAGGGGGGACCGCGGATGACCAGGTGGTTATTATCAAGGATAACTCCCATTACATCACCCAGGTTTTCAATTTGGGGGATGAGGTCCCGTGGTCAGCCGGTACGCTGGAAACAGATATCCCGCAGATCCGGCCCGTTTCCATCAAAGAGGTGAATGTGACCTACTCTGCCAAATTGGGCCAGATGAAGTCCCATGCAGGCCAGGCTGATTTCTGGAACCTGGTCACGGTGGATGACATTGATGGATCGGGGAACAAGATGGTCTACTGGGGACTGAATCATATCGGCCTGAACGGGGAAGCCCAGGATGGCAGCTACGGTACGGCGGAATTCTATACCCTCATCAAGCGAGCCTGCGCATGGGCTTTTGATGATGCGGGAGCCAATTCGGTGGAACAGTTGCAGAAAGAACGGATGGAACTGGTGGCATTCCCCAACCCTGCATCAGAACGCGTCACCGTTCGGTTTAAGACAGAGATGCCGGCCGATGCCACGGCAGTATTATACAATGTGGCCGGCCAGCAGGTGGATATTTTCCACCAAAGGACAAGGAACGGGAAGAACTTCATGTACCTTGACGCCAACAAATATCCGGCGGGGATCTACCAGCTCCGCCTGGATGTGGAAGGAGAGACTTCTGTGACAAAAGTGGTCATCCAGTAACCGCTTTTTACATCATAAGGACCGGGGCTGCATTGCCCCGGTCCGGTTTTCATCAGGCAGGAATGACTGAATATTTTTCGTGAGAAAAATCGTGAGTAAACTTTGTCTTTACCGATGATCAACCAGGGACTGGCAAACGATACGTAAACCAAATCAGCCTAAAATAATGAACACAAAACACATTGTACGTACCCTTTTGATCTTGCTGGCGCTCGTGTCCTCCGCTGCGCTTTTTGCGCAGAGGACCATCACAGGTGTGGTCTATGATGAGAATTCCCAGCCGATCCCGGGCGTGAATGTTTTCGTCAGAGACGCAACCGTGGGTACCATTACGGACGGGGAAGGAGAATTCTCCCTGAATATCCCCGATGGGTCAGTGACCCTGGTCTTTTCCTTCGTTGGTTACAGCACGAAGGAGATCACTGTGGAGGATCAGACCCGTCTGGAGGTTTCCATGGAACCAGACTATGTGGGACTGGATGAGGTGGTGGTGATCGGTTACGGGACCGCCAGGAAAAGCGATATTACCGGATCGCTCGCATCCGTTTCCGAGGAACAGATCAAGGAGATGCCCATCACCAACATCAACCAGGCTTTGCAGGGACGGGCAGCCGGGGTGGACGTGGTAAACTCGAGCTATGGATTGAACACCAATCCCCAGATCCGCATCAGGGGAAACAGGTCCATCAAAGCCGGAAACTCCCCGCTGTATGTCATCGACGGGGTTCCCATTGCCGGGACCATCGCCGACATCAATGCCGGCGATATTGAATCCATTGAAGTGTTGAAAGATGCCTCCGCAACCGCCATTTACGGTTCCAGGGGAGCCAACGGAGTGGTGCTGGTGACCACCAGGAGAGGCAAGAGCGGACAATTCAATGTGAATCTTGAAAGTTCATTCACCTTTACAAATGCATTGCGTTTCTTTGACCAGCTTTCAGGACATGAATGGATGGAGATTGCCAGGAACAACAACCGCAGCTCCAGCCGCTACACCACGCCATTTCCGAATCCCACGGATGACTATGCCATCGTCAGGAACATGCCCTATACGGTATGGGAGGCCGTGGAAAGCGGGTATGAATGGAACGAAGACGGAAGCGTGGCCATGCGGCCGGTAACCGATGAGGAAAGGGAAAGGTGGTCCCAGGTGATGGAGGATGTTCCCGAAGAAGTGCCCGTTTACCATCCCGACGATGTACGGACCTATGACTGGTTCAGCCATGGCAGAAATCCCAATGCCCTGACGCAGAACCACCTGTTCAGTGTGGGCGGGGGGACCGACAGGCTGGCAGCTTATTTCTCGCTGGGGTACATTGATGAGGAAGGACAGGGAGTGGGCGAGCGGTACCAGCGGATCAGTCCCCGGCTGAACCTGGATTTTCAGGTAACCGACTGGCTGAAGGTGGGAATGAGCACCATTTTCAATTCCGAACTGGCCGATTACGGAGAAGGGCTCCTGTGGGGTGTGACCAGCATGCTCCCGGTATCGGTCCCGTATGACTCCACCGGTGAATTCCTGATCAACCCGACCAACGATACCCAGGTAAAAAACCCGTTGCGCGACGAAGACCTGAATACCAGGGAGGACCGGACAAGCAGGTACCTGGGAGCCTATTATGCAGAAATCTCTTTTTCCAGGCACCTGAAATATAAACTGAACGTCAGCCAGGACTTCAGGCACTGGCGCAGGGGCCGGTACCAGCATGCACTGTCCTCGGCCCGCTATCCCAGTGTGAACTGGGTACAGTACTCCCAGAACCAGC